>NZ_JAKZKV010000001.1:600000-813253 GCF_022808675.1 Parabacteroides sp. FAFU027 | reverse complement strand
TAACCTCTTGTGCCGGTTACCCGGAAACCTTCACCATCACCGTCAATCCGGTTGCACAGGTGAACCAACCGGTGGATATGGTAGTCTGCAACGATCAGTTGAGCGATATCAATTTTGAGACCATTAACTCTGGCGGTACCACGACTTACAGCTGGACCAATGATACACCTGGTATTGGCCTTGCGGGTTCCGGCTCGGGAAGTATCAAGTCTTTCACGGCACGCAATATGGGCACTTCCCCTTTGAAGGCCACCATCACAGTTACACCGACTTATATTAACGGAGGAAGTTCCTGTAGCGGCGATTCCAAAACCTTTACTATCACGGTAAATCCGTCAGCCCAGGTAGATCAACCATCCAATAAGATACTTTGTAACGAAGAGCCGACCACCATTACCTTTACCTCGTCCAATACCGGTGGTACGACGACCTACAGCTGGATCAACGATAACTTAGCGATTGGCCTTCCGGCATCGGGAAGCGGCAATTTATCCTTTATGACCCGTAATAGCGGTACGACTCCTCTGACGGCAAAGGTTGTGGTGACGCCGACCTTCAGCAATGGCGGCACGAGTTGTACCGGTGACCCGAAAGAATTTACGATTACTATAAACCCGCTATCCGCCCAGGTTAACCAGCCTGGCGATTTAGTTCTTTGCAATAACCAGTCCGGCGTAGTAGAATTCGGAACCATCAACAGTGGGGGAGAGACGACCTACAGCTGGACCAATGACAAACCGGGCATTGGCCTTGCAGCTTCGGGAACGGGTAACATCTCTTTTGTGGCACAGAATAACGGTTCCGCTCCGGAAATTGCCACCGTAATGGTCACGCCAATCTACAAAAACGGTGACGCGGTGTGTACCGGCGTTGCCAAATCCTTTAGAATCACGGTGAATCCGGTAGCCCAGGTCAACCAGCCGGGTGATAAGATCGTCTGCTCGGGGGAAATGGCACAGGTCAGCTTTTTCACTACCAATACGGGTGGCACGACGACCTATAGCTGGTCTAATGACAATCCCCAGATCGGCTTATCGGCCTCCGGAAGCGGCAACCTGTCATTTACGGCAGTGAATGGTACGACCAAACCCATGACTGCCAATATCCGGGTGGTTCCGACTTACAGTAATGGCGGCAATAATTGCAGCGGCACTGCGCAGACCTTTACAATCATGGTAAATCCGGTGGGTCAGGTCTTCAAACCAGCAGATCTTGTGATGTGTAGTAGCGAGCGCAAAGCCATCAGCTTCAGCACGCAGAACAGCGGAGGAACGACTACCTATTCGTGGACCAACAGTAATACCGAAATCGGCCTGGCGGCATCCGGAAGTGGGGAGATCGTCTTTACGTCACAAAATAGCAGTGCCAAACCGATTACCTCTACCATCACCGTCACACCAACCTTTAATAACGGCATAACCTCTTGTGCCGGTTACCCGGAAACCTTCACCATCACCGTCAATCCGGTTGCACAGGTGAACCAACCGGTGGATATGGTAGTCTGCAACGATCAGTTGAGCGATATCAATTTTGAGACCATTAACTCTGGCGGCACCACGACTTACAGCTGGACCAATGATACACCTGGTATTGGCCTTGCGGGTTCAGGCTCGGGAAGTATCAAATCCTTCACTGCGCACAATACGGGTTCTTCCCCGTTGAAGGCAACTATTACAGTAACGCCGACTTTTATAAATGGAGGAAGTTCGTGCAGCGGCGATTCCAAAACATTTACGCTCACCATAAATCCGGCGCCGCAAATGGACCAACCTGCAAACCGAACCTATTGTAACGAGGAGCCGACTACGGTTGATTTTACCACGATGAATACCGGCGGAACGACTACCTATAGCTGGACAAACAATAATACCGCGATTGGTCTTCCGGCATCAGGTACCGGTAATTTGTCCTTCATGACAAGTAATACCGGTACGGCACCGGCAACGGCGACTATTGTGGTAACCCCAACCTATACCAATGGAGGAATCAATTGCTCTGGTACCCCCAGAACATTTACCATTACCGTTAATCCGGTGACCGCACAGGTTAATCAACCGGCAGATTTGGTATTGTGTGACAATCAGGCCGGAGTGGTCGATTTTACTACTGTAAATAGCGGCGGTGAAACATCCTATATCTGGACCAATGATAAATCCGTTATCGGATTAGCGGCTTCAGGATCCGGAAATATTTCATTTACGGCAAGAAATTACGGAATAGCACCGGTGACTGCCACCGTAATGGTTACGCCGGTTTACAAAAACGGTGATGCAACCTGTACCGGAGTTGCTAAATCTTTCAGGATAACAGTAAATCCGGTGGCGCAGGTTAATGACGTGACGGACAAGGTTATTTGTAACGGACAAACCACTGCGGTTGAGTTTTCTTCCACGAATGCAGGCGGAGCAACCATCTATTCGTGGACCAATGATAATCCGAATATCGGATTACCGACATCGGGTAATGGCGGTCTGACTTTTACCGCATTGAACACCGGAACAAAACCAATAACGGCTCACATTACGGTTACGCCATCTTTCGGCACAGGGAGCAACCTTTGTCCCGGAGTGGCAAAAACGTTTAGCATTACGGTAAATCCTACCGGACAGATCAATAAACCGTCCAACATCGTTATGTGTACCAATCAAACGGCGGCTGTGGATTTTTCTACGCTCAATACTGCCGGAACCACTTCATACTCCTGGACAAACAGTAACACCGAAATCGGGTTGTCCGCATCGGGCAGTGGTAACATTTCATTCACGACCCAAAATAGCGGTACAAAACCGGTAACGGCAACCATTACGGTGACCCCGACATTTACCAATGGAAGCGCCTCTTGCCCCGGTATTGCAGAAACCTTCACCATTACGGTCAATCCGGTGGCTCAGGTCAACCAGACGGCGGAACAGGTCGTGTGCGACGGACAACCGGTTAATGTGAATTTCTCTACGGCAAATACAGGAGGGGTTACTTCTTATTCTTGGACCAATGATAATTCTGCAATCGGATTAACCGCAACGGGTAGTGATAATTTGTCATTTATAGCCCGCAATAATACGAAAGCACCGGTTAAAGCAACCATTACAGTAACTCCTGTCTTTATTAATGGCGGTGAAATCTGTTCCGGATCGGCTAAAACCTTTACCATTACGGTAAATCCGGTGGCACAGGTCAACCAACCGGAGAATCACCTGCTCTGCAACGAAGAACCGACAGTGATTGATTTCTCAACAACCAATACCGGTGGAATAACGACCTATACCTGGACCAATGATAACACAGCTATCGGATTATCAGCTACCGGTTCGGGTAAGTTGTCTTTTGTAACTAAAAACACGGGAACGGTTCCGCTTACGGCAACAATTACCGTTATACCTGCTTTCAACAACGGTGGAACAAGTTGTACCGGAGAGGCGAAATCATTTACCATTACCGTCAATCCACTCAAAGCGCAGGTGAATCAACCTGAAAACCGGGTGATTTGTAATGAGGAACCTGTTTCTATCGGATTTTCTACTCAGAATACCGGAGGTACTACTTCTTATTTCTGGACGAATGATAATCCGGCAATCGGATTGGATGCTTCAGGAACAGGTGATATTTCATTTATCGGACGTAATACCGGAACTTCTCCGGCCACAGCTGTGGTTATGGTAACCCCGACTTATACAAACGGAGGAACAACCTGTACCGGAGTTGCCCAATCGTTTAAGATTACCGTCAATCCTACAGCGCAGATCAATCAGCCATTGGATGTTCTGGTTTGCAATAACCAGTCTGCCGGAGTGAATTTCTCCACCCAAAATACCGGAGGAACTACTACCTATTCCTGGAAAAATGATAATCCTGCTATCGGTCTTTCAGCAAATGGAAGTGGTAACATCTCTTTCCTGGCTAAAAATACAGGGACACGTCCCCTTACAGCCAATATCATTGTTACACCGACATTCAGTAACGGAGGCGTAAGCTGCACGGGAGATGAGGTCTCTTTCAAAATAACCGTGAACCCAACAGCTCAGGTTAATCAGCCCGAAAATGTGGTGTCCTGCAACGGTCAGGAGACGCTGTTTGATTTTATTACAGTAAATACCGGCGGAGCAACAACCTATTCCTGGACCAACACCAATACGAACATTGGATTACCATCTTCGGGAAGCGGGAATTTGTCATTTACTGCTCGAAATCCGGGAACTGCGCCTATATCATCATACGTCACCGTTACACCTACTTTCACGAATGGTAACAGCGGATGCCCCGGGGCATCAAAGACCTTTAAGGTGATTATTAATCCTTCTGCTCAGGTTAATCAGCCCGATAATGATGTGGTTTGTAATAACGATGTGTTGTCTGTTGATTTTAGTACGATAAACAACGGAGGTACCACAACTTATTTCTGGACCAATGATAATACGACGATAGGACTGGCTCCAAACGGTGTAGGCAATATCGGTCAGTTTACCGTTCAGAATTCAGGAAATATTCCGGTAAAAGCTACCGTTACGGTTACTCCTGTCTATAGTAACGGGGGCATGAATTGCGACGGATCTACCAAAACATTTACCATTACCGTTAATCCGATACCATCGGTTATCTCTTCGCAGAAGGTTTCGATTTGTAGTGGAAGTAAGTTTACGGTGGTACCGATGAGTAGCAGTGATAATCTCATCCCGGAAGGAACGCTTTACACCTGGACAGCTCCTGCTATCAATCCTGCCGGAACCATTACCGGAGGTTCGGCTCAGAATTCTGCCCAACCGTTGATTAGCCAGACGCTGACCAATCATTCCACACAGGTTGCAACGGCAATATATACCGTAACTCCTGTGTTTGGTAGTTGCCGTGGTAATTCATTTCCGGTTACTGTGACTGTATTGCCGTCGCCTAATGTCGAGTTCTCCAAATCAAACCAGACGGTTTGCTCGGGAGAAAGTACGGCTCCGGTTGATTTAACCAGCCGGACTACCGGGAATGTGAAGTTTGACTGGGTGGCTAATATTCCGACGGGCGTTACCGGTGTAATAGAGTCCGGGACCAATATTATTCCGGTGCAAAACCTGGTCAACAATACAAGCGGTCCGCTAACGGTAACCTATTTGGCCAAAGCTACATTTGAAAATGATATGGCTTGTTCGGGTGCCGTTTCCGAATACTCGGTTACGGTTAATCCTTCGTTCTCGGTTTCAACCAATGTCTCGGGTTATAAAGGTTATAATGTTAGTTCATTCGGAGGAAAAGATGGATGGGTCAATGTCTCGGCTACCGGTGGAAATGGACAGTTTACTTATTACTGGACAGGCCCCTACGGATTTACCAGCACTCAACAGAATCTGACCGGATTGTCGGCAGGGACCTATAATCTGAGCGTGAGTGACAAAATTTCCGGCTGTACGAAGACTGTTCCTGTGACGTTGATTCAACCTCAGTTGTTAAGTGTTACGACAGCTACTACGCCGATTGTATGTTATGGGGCTAACGATGCTACCATTAAGGTAAATGTAACCGGAGGTATTGCACCTTATCAGATTCAATGGAGTAATTCCGGTACAGGTCCCTACCAGGAAAACCTTGCTGCAGGTGATTATAAAATCACGGTGACAGATGCTTCCGGCATTCAGAAAATTGTAACTGTTAATATCCCGGAAGCTCCGGTGTTTACAGTAGATCCGGTCGTGAAAAATGTAACGCAGCCAGGCGCTGGTGACGGTAGTATCACACTGAATATTACCGGAGGTAAGGCACCTCTGTCGATTCTGTGGAGTGATAATGGAACCGGAGAGGTTCGTTCCAATCTCAAAGCGGGAACATATGCTGTGACAATCAATGATGGAACGCCATGTTCGATTGTCCGGTCATTTGTCATCCGGGAGCCTCAGGAACTAATATTGTCGGCTGAAATCACCCACGTCACCGAATGCAAGGCCGCCAATAGCGGAATGATTAACCTGACCGTATCCGGGGGAATGACTCCGTATCGTTATATCTGGTCAAACGGTGCAACTTCAGAAGATTTGATAAATGCAGCCGCAGGGACTTATCAGGTGACTGTCACCGACGCCAACGGTTATCTGAAAACAATGAAATTCGAGATACTCCGCCAGTCGGCAATGACAATTAATATCGCACAGAACACGACCATAAACTGCGATACCAAAACGCTGCGTAAAGTTTGTACTGTGCAAGTGACCGGCGGGGTTGCTCCATACAGGTTGACCTGGTCAGGCGGGACGGTCAGCGGAGTCAATAATGAAATCATGACAACGGGCCAAAGCGGCACCTATACACTTCAGGTGACAGATGCATCGGGGTGTACGACTTCTTCCTCATTTAACGTGACTGTGCCAACGCAAATAATCGATTACCAGGTGTCGGATTGTAAAAATCGCGTGTACCAGTTTAATGCTTTAGCGCAAAATGATACCAACGGTGACATGACCTATTTCTGGGACTTTGGAGATGGCTACAGCAGCACGCTCAAAAATCCGAAGCATACCTTTGCTACCCAGAATAGCTATAAAGTCCGGTTGACTGTAACAACGCCGGATTGTAGCGGCACCTTCGAAAAAACGATAGTTACAGAAGAGACACCGGTGTTATCTCTGAGTCAGGAGCCTGCATATTGTCCAGGAGACTCTGTTTTAGTCCGTGTCTTAGGTGCAAATGCTTACGAATGGGAGAATGGTTCTACAGCCGATAGCATTTGGATTAATAAGGAGGCAACTTATACCGTTAAAGGAATTTCAAAAGGAGGATGCCTCTCATATCTAAGCTTTAAATCGACGAGTTTAGGTTCCTATAACTATTCCATCCAGACGGATAAAGAAGAGCTCAGTACTGATAATGCGACTCTCAGGCTGAAGGCAGAGGAAGTTCCTTCTTCGCTTTATTACTGGGATTTGGGGGATGGTACGACTATGTCTGGAAATGATCTTACCCACACCTATACCATACCTCAGGAGGGATACTTTGATGTCCGGTTAAGAGTAATCAATCCAAACGGTTGTGTGGAATATGTGACAAAACGCATTCTGGTTACTCAATCCTCTACATCTATTCCTAACACAATTACGCCTGATGGAGATGGTGTTAATGATGTGTTTATGAAAGGCTCTCACGTCCAGGTCTATAACCGTAACGGAATCCTCTTATACGATGGGACCGAAGGGTGGGATGGCACTTACAAAGGTAAAGCGGTGTCGAATGATACGTATTTCTACGTGTTGGAGTATATGTTAGGTTCCGGAATGAAATATAAATCGGGTTATATTACCGTTGTTCGATAATTGTAGTCAATATGAAGAAGATATTATTAATCAGTTTATTCAGTATATTGTCAGTAGGAATGTGGTCTCAGTCTAACATCCGCCTGAATAATTATTGGGACAATTTGTACAGTATTAATCCGGCCTCAATTAATAATCAATATACAGCGATGGTTACAATTGCTGACCGCAAACAGTGGACCGGATTTGAAGGAGCGCCTAACTCGGTATTTGCTTCGGCTTCAGCCTATATTGAGCATTACGCGACTCAGGTGGGGGTAAAGCTGGTGAGGGATAAGATTGGCTATACCTCAACCTCCAATCTGGGATTAACATACGCTTATGCGGTTACGCTGGATACAGAATGGAAGTTGAATCTGGGTTTATCGGGAAATATTCACAGTCTTTCCTATGATCTGGATCAGATTAATCTGGCTTCAGCCGATGACCCCAAAGTATATCGTGTTCTCCAGAATGCGAACGATTTTAATACTGATCTCGGTTTCGAATTTGTAAGTAAATCGCTGCTCATTGGTGGTTCCAGCCAGAATTTTATTTCACTGTTTGCTCCGGAGAAGAACCGCACATACCCATACACAAACTTCTTATATACGATGTATCGTAACCTGAGTGATAATATGCTGGATTTTGGATTTGGAGCTAATGCCATTCAAAACCGTAACCTGTACCAGATGGAGTTGAATACTACGGCTTATCTGAAGAACTATGAGATGGAGGACTTGTTCAAGTTTGGGTTGTTTTACCGGACAAAGAATGAAATGGGGGCTATTCTAGGAGCGAATCTGGGCAATTCATTGTACGTGTCTTACAGCTATGATTTTAATCTTGGAGGCATCAGTCATAGTTCTTTAGGCACACATGAGTTGATGTTGATTCTGAAACTGGGAAAAATCGACAACTGTCGTTGCCTGAAAAGATAATTAACCTGCAAGTGTTTTTAGGCCTGGTATCTTACGCAACAAAAAGATCAGGGTAGCAGATAAAATCAGACAAACGATTGCAGTCACCGGAATAGCAATCACCGGATGGGTAAAGTTCCAGTGAATCTGAAACCAATTGGCCATGCGTGAAAGCACCAATACATGCACCAGAAAGATGCCGTAACTGTAGCGGCTTATAAATGCCAGCACTGACACAATTATCGTATTCCGGATGTGCAGGGACTTGAAAAAGAGAAATACAGAAGAAGCCAGCAAAATCACGTTAGGAGCAGTGGGGCTGAACCAGTCTCCTGCACGATGTCCCGGATGGTATTTGTCGTAAATGGCCATACAAACGGCAAAGGCGAGCAAGGCTATTGATAAGGATAGAAAGACGAAGCTTTTATGCTTAATCCGATGAAAGGAGGCTTTGGAAAGCAGGTAACCCAGCACCAGATAACCCGGGTAATCGGCGAAATAATCAAGCCGGAGCTTGGGCTTGTATTCAATCAGGTAGGGGGTATTCAGGAATTGAACGACAAACCAGATGGCCAGAAAATAGTACATCTCCTTGCGCGGGCAGTTGCGAATCCATTTGCCCAAAACGGGAATGAAGAGGTACAACCCCAGTATCATGTAAATGTACCAGAAGTGGTACGAACTGCCGTTTATAAGCAGCTTGCCTATCCACGCAGGCACATTACTCCAGTTTAAATGGTGACCGTGCAGGCTTTTGTAATAGAGCGAAACTGCGATATATATCAAACTCCAGAACAGGAACGGATAGAGTATTCGGCTAAACCGTTTCTTCAGGAAATCCTTTACCGGAAGCTCTCGGTCGAGCAGCAATGCACCGCTCAGCATAACGAATACCGGTACGGCAAAGCGTCCCAGCCCGTTGTAAAAGCATCCGATTTCCCAATAGCTATCAGGTACTTTGCCGAATTGCAGCAACAGCCCAGAAGAAGCATGCAGTGTGATTACGGCAATGGTTGCAATGGCCCGCAGGTTATCAGCCCATATCAGTTTCGGTCTCGTTTGCATTTTCCCTTAATCAATACGGATGTCGTAATTGCGCAACAATCCCAATACACCGGGATAGGCAAAGCGGGCTTTCTTGACGCGGTTGATAGCCGGGTCAATCGTATAGTTATTGGCGGTACGGAGGTCTGCCTTTTCAAGATTAGTACGGTCGAAAGCAGCCATGTACAGGTCGCATTGGCTGAATACAGCTTCGGTCAGGTCGGTTTCGGTGAAGTCGGTTTCACGCAGGGAACAGTCGGTGAAACGGGTTTTCTTCATTTTCCGTTGAAAGAAAGAGGAGTAGTCCACCTGGCATTTCTGGAAATTGACCTCAAACATAAACTTCGAACAGGGATGGAAGTCAACCCCCATCACCTTGCAGTCGTGGAAGCAAATATCCTTCATGCCGGTATCGTGGAGCTTCACCATAGTCAGGTTACAATGCTCAAAGGAGCATTCCACGAAGTCATTTCCCGAAAGGTCGGCTTTGGAGAAATCGCAGTGACTGAATGTGCAGCGGAGATATTCATTTCCCGAAATCTCTTGTTCGGAGAAATCCAATTGATGAAAGGTCTGGTCTTCGTGAAGTGTTTCGTGCATGGAGGATTTGCTTTTAGTGATGCAAAGGTAGGATTTTTTGTATCACAGAGGACACAGAGCAGGACACAGAGGGCCACAGAGTTTAACAGAAAGCTAAAAAAACAGAGAGCCGCAGAGTTTGATATTCTCTGTGGCTCTCTGTGAAATTCTCCGCGGTTCTCTGTGATACTATGTCAACCGACACGTACCGAAGTCATCGACAATGACCCGTACACCGCTTTGTCGTTGAAGAAGCTCAGCTCTTCGTTCTCCTTTTTCAGACCTAGGATATAAAGCAATGGCAGGAAATGTTCCGCAGTCGGGATGGCCATTTTTACATCATTGCCCAGTGAGGAGTAGTCAATCAGTGACGTATAGTCATTTTTTAGAATGAGGGATTTGACCTTTTCGTTGGCATTGATAGCCCAATCGTAACCCTCGTTGGGATTGCTCCAGTTGAGGACGCGCAGGTTGTGAACGATATTTCCGCTGCCGACGATGAGTACGCCTTTACTTCGAAGGATGGCCAACTCTTTGGCCAGCTCGTAGTGGTGGCGGGGTGACATCAGGTAGTTGACACTGAGCTGTACTACCGGAATATCGGCTTCGGGATAGAAATGCTTTATCACGCTCCAGGTGCCGTGGTCCAGTCCCCACTTCTCGTCAGGGAAGACGGGTGTACCTGTTATTAGTTTTGTGACTTCATTGGCCAGACCCGGATTGCCCGGAGCGGGATATTGTACCTGATAAAGTTCGCAGGGGAATCCACCGAAGTCATGAATCGTTTGGGGCTTAGCCATAGCGGTAACATAAGTTCCGCGAGTTTCCCAGTGGGCGGAGATACAGAGTATCGCCGAGGGGCGGGGAAGCGTTGTCGCCTGATTGCGCCAACCTGTCACAAATTCATTTTCCTCGATTGCATTCATCGGACTTCCGTGTCCGACAAACAGCATAGGCATTACGACGGAATTATCTCTGTTAAGGTTTAGGTTGCTTAAATCGTTGAGTGTCATAATCAAAGAGGTTACTTCGTTAATACTGGTTTGAGATAGAGTGTTATCGGGCAACCTCTTCACCTACCATAAAAAGAGCTGGTGAGGTTGCTTACTCCTGTGCAAAATCTACTTCTGCGCTCAACTTCACCTGATTGCCAACTACCGCGGCAAAAGCACTGGTACCTACGTTATAGTCCTGACGGTTAAGGGTACCGGTGATAGCAAATCCGTGGTGCATTTTATTATCCATCGGGCTTTTTACAGCGGCATGTACTACTGTGAATGCGATAGGTTTGGTTACACCCTTCATGGTCAGGAATCCTGAAAGTTTGTACACATTTCCTTTTACCTTTTTGAATGAAGTGCTTTTGAAAGTCAGCGTCGGGTATTTGGCTGCATCAAAGAAGTCGGCGGATTGCAGGTGCTGGTCGCGTTTGTCGATTTCCGTGTTGATGGAATTTACCTGAGCGACCATTTCTACTTTAGCATCTGTCAGGTCAGCTTTGGAGGAGGTGACCGTTACGTCAAATGATTTGAAATTACCGTCCACGCTGGAGATACCCATGTGTTTTACACTGAATGCAAGACGAGAGTGATACTTGTCCAAAGTGTATTTGTTTTGAGCAAATACAGAAGTTGCTAATACGAAGATAGCGGCGAAAGTTAATGCAAATGATTTCATAAGGCTTTGAATTTAAATTGTTTTTGTTTTTTGTAGTCAGAGCACCTGATTCATTATCCTCAGATACTCTGACTGTTTGATTGTTTTGATATTGCAAAGAT
Organism: Parabacteroides sp. FAFU027; assembly: GCF_022808675.1. Classification (NCBI taxonomy): domain Bacteria; kingdom Pseudomonadati; phylum Bacteroidota; class Bacteroidia; order Bacteroidales; family Tannerellaceae; genus Parabacteroides; species Parabacteroides sp. FAFU027. The sequence continues at coordinate 801,670 of NZ_JAKZKV010000001.1, read as the reverse complement.
AGGGCGGTGGAGAGAGGTAGGGGTAACACTTTTGAGAAGGGGTGTGGTACTTTTAGGAAAAGGTGCAATATTACGGTCGAATAGCCAGATATACGACGACCGCATAGCCTAATATACGGGCAGTGCATAGCCTAATATGCGACATCCGTATATTAGGCTATACGTTAGTTGCATATTAGGCTATACGTCGGGAATATATTATGGAGTAAAAAGGAGTCTTAGGAAAAGATAGGCACAGATGACACGGATGCAAGCAACACAGATTTACACGGATAAGAAATCTGTGTAAATCGATTCAAATCAGTGTCATCTGTATGCTAAAAAACGCCGCTATTTATTTGAGAATAACGTTATTCATCTGGTTGCGGAATTCTGTAGGTGTGATGCCTTCCTTTTTGGAAAATACGCGGGTGAAGTAGGATTTCTCGTTATACCCCAGCTCAAAGCCAATCTCCGAAACGGTAAGGCCGGAATTCATCAGCAGTTGTTTGGCTTCAATGAGCTTACGGGTCTCGACGATTTCCGATACGCTTTTGTGGAATACATTCTGGCAAATGAGGTTGAGATTACGGACAGAGGTATTCAGCTTATCGGCGTAGAACTGCACGCCAACGGGGCGTTTAAAGTTTTCTTCCAATATCTTGAGGAAGTTGTGAAAGGCAATGCGCTGGTTGTTGGATGCATCGCTGAAGGCCTGGGGTTCGTTGTTGCTTTCAGCTTCGAGCTTGGCCAGCAGGGCAGCCAGCAGGTGGCGGATAATATTGAATTGAGGTACCGGCTTGTTGTATTCATATGCCATCATGTTGCAAAGGTTGAAGATGGGGCTAATGCACTCCATCTGCTCCAGCGAGTAGTTCACCCGGTCGGTAAAGTTGGAGTAGAAATGAAAGCGGCTATCCGGAACCAGCTCATTTTCATAGAGGACAATCCATCCGCTGGCCCCGTCATGAGGAAGAAACTGATGTGCCTTTCCTTTTGAAACATACACAAAGATAGGCGCTTCAATCACTTCACGGTCAAAGTTAATAACGTGGTCGGCTTTACCTTCGGTAAGGATAATCAACTCTTCGAAGTTGTGCTGGTGCATATTCTCGGGCGAGGAGTTGATTTTATCAATCAGCTCTTTATTGACTTCTACGATGCGGAAAGGTTCTTTCATAGCTCTATTCATTTTCGGATAAGCAAAGGTAGCATTTGTCCATAATAAAACCGACCTGGTGAAGAAGTCGGTTTCATTGAACTGCTATAATTAACTGTTTATGCAGGGAAAATGTTTAGTTTAATTGGCTGAAAATGTCCCATCCACCATATTGAGAGTAACATTGTTATCCGGTACACCCAAGTCGGTCCAGAGAGATTCCATGGCTAAGCCGAGGCCGTAGGTTTGAGAATTACCTTCAAGCATACTGATAACACCCAGGATTTGCATTGGAATAGCAGGCTCGTCTCCGGCAAAGTGCGTCATAGCTGACCATGCAAATGCAGGAGCCAGAGCTGCTGCATCAGATTGCGGGAATCCTTTTGACATTAACATATTAGTGAAGTAGATACCCAGATATTTTTGTGAATATAACTGAGCAGCGCTTCCCGGCAGACTGTACGGGAGAATAGGCTGAAATTCAAATTTAAACTTATTGTCCTTGATAGTTAGCATGCGGTAAGCGCATGGATAATTTACGTTTGACCCGGTTTCTACGTCAAAGACGAATTTATCACCTTTTTCCCGTTTGGTGATGTCGTTGGCATGGTAGTGTCCGGTAAAGATGACTTTCAGACCGGCCTCAATCAGTTGGTCAGCAACGGCAGGATAATCATCGATTACATAACCCGGGTCAACAGCGTTTTGCATGCTGTAATGTTCCACCAGGCCATGGTGCATCATACCGACTACCATCTTACCTTTTTCAGCGGCTTCTGCCAGTCTGGCTTTAACCCAGTCTAATGTTGCGGGTTTTATCACGCCGGAAGTAATGGGTTTGTCTGTATTATCATAATACTTGTTTGCATCAATGGCGATAACCCAGAGTCCCTGTATCGGTTCGGCTACATAGCTGAGTGAATTGGGGTCTTTGTACAGCGCTTCAGCAAATCCGAAATGAGAATAGATAACCGGAATTTTATTGGCCTGAACGGTTTCTGTTTTCATCGTCTTGTTCATGGCAAATTTCTTTGCATCACCATTGTTTATGTCATGGTTTCCTATGGTAACCAATACCTTGATTCCGTTCTCTTCCAGTTTTTTCAACTGAGCCTGTACCAGCTCATGGCTTATCAGTTCACCGTCTTTAGTCATATCACCGGGAATTAATACCAGGTCCGGCTTTTGGGATATAAGCTGATTTACAGCCGCTTTAAGAATGTTGTAACTTTCCACTAAATATTTGGGGTCCTGCTGGATATAAGCTTCATAGTCAGGATTGGCTCCAATAAGCAGAGAGGGGTGCATGACGTGCAGGTCTGACATGATAGCAATCTTAATTCCATCTTCAGATGTCACCGACTTCAGCGAAACGGCATCCTTTGCAGCATTGTCATAGACTTCATCACTCTGACAAGCAAAGAAGAGGGTTAAGAATGCGAATGAGATAATGAATGATAATGATTTCATATGTCTTCAGATTTAGGTTAGAATAAATAATTGAGGCGTGGTTTGGGTTTTTAGATGAATGAATAAACAATCGGTTGTAATGCAATACGTAGTGCTGTATTGGGGAGAAACAGGTAGAAAGAAAAGAGAAAAGCTCCGGAATACAGATGACCAGAGGAATAATTCAACAGTTTAGGTTAATACTTTTTTGATATGAAATTCAGTATTGGTAGGTGCAGCCCCTATCGCGGGGGAGATGCTCTTTCATTATACAACAATGATATTTATAAAACAATTCAGAAATGGTTAGGTTGCAGGAATTTGTATAATTAACATGCTGGTTTCGTGGAAATGAGCTAATTTTGCCGCCGGATTCAAAATCGAATTAAATGTCAACGACTACATCATCTACTGACTTAAACTACAAAATGCTGGTGCTCGACCTGGACGACACCTTACTCCGCGATGACCACTCCATCTCTGAAAGAAACAGAAAGATGCTACTCAAAGCACAGGAAAAGGGTGTAAAAGTGGTGCTTGCATCAGGACGTCCCACTCCGGCCATGACTCAATATATCGAAACTCTTCAACTGGATAAATACGATTCATACTTAATCTCTTTCAATGGAGGAATGGTTACTTCGATACGTGATAATGAAGTGATTTTCGAACAAAGCCTCACCAAAGAGGAGATTCACAGTCTGCACGATTTCTGTAAGGTAAACGACCTGCACATTATCACCTATTCAGATAAAGGGGTAATCAGCGAAACCGAATCTGAGTACATCGACGTGGAAATCAAGCTTACCGGGCTTCCGCACCACAAAGTACCCTGCTTCAAAAGCGAAGTGCAGACTTCTGCCGTAAAGTGTATTCTTCTGGAAAATCCGGATTACCTCAAGACGATGGAGACAAAGCTAAAAGCTGAACGTACAGACCTGAGCATAGCCCGTTCCAAGCCCTTCTTTCTCGAAGTCATGCCACAGGGAATTGATAAAGCGGCGAGTCTGGAGCTTTTGTCCAATATGCTGGGGATTCAGCAAAGCGAAGTGATTGCTGTGGGAAATGCAGGAAACGACCTTTCGATGGTTGAATATGCCGGACTTGGTGTGTGGGTGGATAACGTTACTCCGGAACTTCGCGATAAAGCTGATGTTATCGTAGCTTCCAATATGGAAGATGGTGTGGCAGAGGTGGTTGAGCGCTTTATCCTGGGAGAGAATTAATCTTTGCATGATATAATCGCTGAATAAAATCAGCGATATTTGCGAAAAACGCTAATCTGAATCAGTGATTTCTTTAGTGAAATACTGATTTGAATTAGCGTTTTAATGTTTATCTGATTACCTGAAATATTTCCCCGTAATATCAAACGGTTCAATTTCAATGACTCCGGTTGCCTTGAGCATGGCCGGAGGATATGATTTGCCGGCGTGTTGAGGTGTGTATTTGGCTACGACGGCATCAAGTACTTTGATGCAAAGGTCTTCTTCGGTTACCATTTGTGCTTTTCCCTGCATAATAACGCTCTGATAGTCGGTATTGGTGTCGCAAGGCAGTTCGGCATCATGGATCAGTCTATTCATCCGGAAGACCTCAAACCCGACTTTCGGATTTCGGGTCAGGTAGTCAATTTTCTGACCGACGCGTAATCCGTGGATGTATATCTTTTCATCTTTCCAGACAAAGTGTACCGGGGTGATGTAAGGATACCCATCTTCTGAAATGGTGCCCAGGTTACCGACTGATTCTTCTGTAAGTAAAGTCTCTATTTCAGCTCTTGATAGTTGGTGTTCTTTCATTCTGCCTTGCATATTCTTCGTATTTATGATTTGACTTTACGGATTTAATCCAAATACTGTGCCGTAAATTTAGATTCCGGTTGTAATAGAATTAAATATCTGGAAATGAGAACTCTTTTTTTTTAGGCAGAATTCTATGTAAGAAGTGAATGTAACTTTTGGTATGGATAACTACGAAAATGTAGTTAGTTGGTGTAATGAAAAAGGAGAGTATCCGTTTCCGAATCCCCTCCTGATATACTAATCCGGCTAAGATTATTTCTTCTTCTTTTTCTTATCCTTTTTCACGAAAAGAATAGAGTCAAGCGTCTGTTTCTTCTTTGGCAATACTGGTTTGATATCGTGAAATTTTGCCAGTTTGATATTTTGGTGAAAATCAAGTCCGCTGGTGGTTGCCTGCACATATCCTTTGCGGATAACAAAGTCGCCAAACCGTTCGCCTTCCAGTCTCTCTTTGGAGAAACGTTCGAAGATAGGGGTTAAAAGGCCGATTACCTCGTGCTCTTCCACCAGTTCAGCATAGAGCTTGTTGAGGCGTTCACCCGTAAATCCGGCACCAAGGTAAAGATTGTATTTACCCGGCGATTTTCCCACCAATGCAATCTCTCCGAGGAACGGACGGGCGCAACCGTTTGGACAACCGGTCATACGGAAGAGAATATCTTCGTCCAGCAGGTTGTATTTTTCCAAAATCTTTTCGAGCTTGTCTATCAACGAAGGAGCATAACGTTCCGCTTCGGCAAAAGCCATCGTACATACCGGCAATGCCACGCAGGCAATGTTGTTGCGTCGCAATCCGCTGAGCGGCTTGACAAGGTTCCATTTCTCGAGTAAAGCTTCGATTTCCGCTTTGTCCTGTTCGTCGATGTCTCCAACTACAAGGTTTTGATTACCGGTCAGGGTGAAGTTTCCTTTCAGTACCGATGCGATTTCGCGCAATGCAGTTTTGAGTTGCAGGTGTTTATCATCGCGGACTTTACCGCCCTGGATGAAGAGGGTAAAGTACCATTTCCCGTTGTAGCCTTTGCTCCACCCCAGTTTGTCACCGTTGCTGTCAAACTTAAATGGACGGGCTTCACTCAGTTTATCCCCGAGGGCATCTTTGATTTGTTCGTTAAAATAGGCCAGACCCAGACGGTCGATGGTATATTTCAGACGGGAGAATTTACGCTCGGAGCGGTTTCCGTGGTCGCGTTGGAAAATCAGTACAGCTTTGGCAGCCTCCACGATATCCTCTTTTTTGACAAAGCCGATTACGTTAGCCAGTCGTGGATAGGTGGTTTCCATTCCAAAGGTTGAACCCATGCCACCACCCGCAAGGAGATTATATCCGACCAGTTCACCGTTTTCGACAATGGCGATAAAGCCCAGGTCATTGGCGAAAACATCCACATCATTACGTGGTGGAACAGCGATAGCCACCTTGAATTTACGAGGAAGATATGTTTTGCCATACAACGGTTCGTGATCCTCTTTTTTCTCACCTCCGACTACCAACTCGTCATCTAGCCAGATTTCATGGTAAGCAGTCGTTCTGGGTGTGAATTCCTTGTGAATCTTCAGTGCATCGTCGAATACCAGTTGGTGAACCGGAGATTCCCACGGGTTGGCAGAAGTCATCACATTACGGTTCACATCACCGCAACCGGCTAATGAATCGAGCAATGTGGCGTGAATACCCTGCATGGCTGTTTTCATTTTGCGTTTTACCACGCCGTGAAGCTCCACCGCCTGACGTGTAGTCAGCTTCAGGGTAGGCTTGCAATGTTTCTCGGTCAGTTCGTCCAGGTCGAGCCACTGTTTTGGGGTTAGCACTCCGCCCGGTACACGCACGCGAATCATGAAGCTGATAAGTGGTTCCAGCTTTTGACGACGGCGTTCTTCATCGAAGTCGCGGTCAGTTTGCTGATATGCACCATGAAATTTGATCAATTGCTGATCATCGGGAGCCAAAGCTCCGGTTATCGGGTCTGCCAGACTTTCTACTAATGTACCGCGCAGGTAGTTGCTTTCGGTCTTGATACGTTCTAAGTCTGATAATGGTTTGTTGCTCATATTGTGTTTATGCGTTTAGTCGTAAGTAATAAGTCGTAAGTAATAAGTTGTGAGGCGTGAGATTTGGGTAGAGTAGTTTCTTCTAACTCTTTTTGAGTGAAACAATAGTGCCTCTTATCTACTTATAACTCCCTTTTACTCCCAATAACTCCTGAAAAGAGAATCAATACACATCCGTCTGATACCGTTTCTCGCGTTGCAGGTTGTTGATGTATTCCAATGCCAGGTCATGTTTGTAACCGCCCTCTTTTTCAATGATTTTTATCAGGGCATGGTTCACGTCACCGGCCATTTTCTTCATATCTCCACAGACGTAGAAGTGTCCGCCGTTTTCGAGCCAGTCAAATACTTCACGGCTATTTTCCAAAAGTCTGTCCTGTACATACACTTTCTGTTCGGAATCACGGGAGAAAGCGACACTCATTTTCGTCAATGTTTTTTCTTTCAGGAAACGTTGCCATTCCAGCTGGTAGAGGAATTCACTTTCAGAGAAGCGGTTCCCGAAGAAGAGCCAGCTTTTGCCCGCATTATCCTGTTCGGCACGATGCTCAACGAAGGCACGGTATGGTGCAATTCCCGTACCGGCTCCCACCATGATGATGGGTGTTTGTGGGTTTATCGGTAAGCGGAAATTCGGATTCTTTTCAATAAATGCCGGGGCAGTTTCCTCTTCATAAACCCGGTCGGAGAGGAATACCGAACAGAGACCTGTCTTATTACGGCCTTTGTTGTTGTACTTTACAACTCCTACGGTCAGGTGTGCTTCATCGGGATGAGCCAACGGACTTGATGAAATGGAGTACAGGCGGGGCTGTATTTTTCTCAACAGTCCCAACAATTGCTCCGGATTGAATTTTTCAGGATAATGGGTAAACAGGTCCACAATGTCTTTACCATGTATGAATTTCTTCAATTCAGCCGGATCGGTCAGAATGCCTTTCAGCTCTGCATTGTCTGTCGTAGTCGCAAAGCGGTTCAATACATCCGGAGTCAGCGTTGTCAATTCAACCTCTTTATACAATGCATCACTCAGTGTTGTTTCACCACGTTCAGTGGTTATTTTATCATTTGGATTGAGCTGTAAAGTCTCCAATACCTGGTCTACGAGTTCCGGTGGATTAGTCGCGTAGACACCCATCGAATCCCCGGGCTCATACGTAATACCCGAACCTTCGAGTGATAATTCAACGTGCAGAGTCTGGCGGTCGCTGTCTCGTCCGTGAAGGAAGGTTTTATCCAATACCGTTGCCTGAAACGGATTGAGTCGGTTATGCTCCTCATGCTCTTCTGTGGCTACTGCAGTTTGCACTACAGAAATGTTTTGAGTAGCACTACCTGATTCTTTTTCAAGTACACTAAGCAGTTTGGAGATGGCTCTCATGCCTTCACCACGGAAATCCACGTCGCAGTCGGTGCGGTCATTGATTCTTTTCGCGCCCAGTTCGGCCAAACGTTTATCCAAATCTACGCCTACCTGGCAGAATTTCAGGTAACTGCGGTCACCCAGTCCGATGACTGCAAACTGAGTATTATTCAGTTGCGGAGCACGCTTACTGTGGATGAATTCGTAGAACTCTTTCGCCTGGAAAGGAGGTTCACCGTCGCCGTGCGTGCTGACGATAACCAGCAGATTCTTCTCGTCTTTGATTTCGCGGGCTTTGTAGTTCTCCATGCTTTTGAGGGAGACCTCGAAACCCGATTCTACGGCCATCTTTTGAGCCAGTTTGGCTAATGCTTCTCCGTTTCCGGTGCGTGAGCCGTATAATATGGTTAATACTTTTGCCTTTGCGGGGATAGCTTCGGCAACGACTTCAGGTGCAATAACCGCACTTATTTCGGGTGAGGGTTGAGCGGCTATAGCGGGCTTTTGGGCTAACAATCCAGCAAAATAGCCCGATACCCAGTAGGTTTGCTCCCGGGAAAGGTGAGCGATTAGCTGTGATAATTGTTGAGCCTGTTCAGCTGAGAGAGGTGTTGTCAAATTATTCATTATCTGTTGGGTGTAATTTGATGTTATTTAGATTGATGCAAAATTACAGCGATGTGACAGGGGTAACAATACCACAATCCATGTAAATCATATACCCTGAATGTGGTATGTGAAAGAGAGGGTTAGCCAGTTGCTTCTGTAAATTGCTATTTCCACGAGCCTATAAACAGGGAAAAGAGTGCTGGGGTTTAGCCGGATAGGCAGATTTAAGGAAAAATAGGGGAGTGGTTATAACCAAACGGAATGATGGATAAACGAAATGGAGTCTGGATAAAACAGAAAGCGTGAATACCTCGCTAAAAGGATATCCACGCTTTGCTCAATAGTGAATCTTATTTCCCGGACATAATCCGGTAATCAGTTTACTTTTTCACCGAGATGCGGTACAGTCCTCCCGCATGACGTTTCAGTGTCTGGGTGAATTTTCCTTTAAAGGTACCGAGTTTGGCGCCTGACCACAGGTCGGTGACTGTGCATTCACCGTTGATGCCCAATGATTTCAGGTCAACCGACACCTCTGAAGTTTCGGCTGGCATGGGTCCGCTTGGATTCTCGGTAAAGACCATAAACTTGATGGTACCTCCTTCGTTCTGAACGGCGCCGGCATTATCCAGTCCCACCGTTGCGCTGAATCGATCATATCCTTCAGGCAGGTCGTATTCAATCACCGAATTGGCGTGTGTGCCGATGCCGTTGGCATATTTTACCTTATTTACCATCAGGTCGGAACCCGAAACCGCTTTCCCGATGGAGACTTTGCCCCATCCGCAGGACGCTTTCTTCCATTTGAGGGAAGTGAGCTGGATGGAATCTTTTCCATTTGTCAAAACAGGATTAATCCAGTCGGCGTGATCCCATGAGGTACCGTCTTCTCCACCCGAAACAATCAGGTAGAGTTTCTTTTTCCCTTTAATATCGACGTTGATATTGGCGCATTGCCCGGGAGTCTGGCGGGTAATCAGGCCACTGTTGTAAACTGCCTTTTCCTCCGAAATCTGTTTCTGGTCGGCAATGTAGAAAAGTGCCACATATTTGTCCTTGCTCTTGGTATCATCGGCAGCCCACGCCACTTTATCGTTTTGCTTGTAGAGTTCGCGGTTGTTTTTGCTGTACTTCATCACATCAAGCACACGCGGATTAGTAATCATCGAGAGCGTGAAGGCATCATTCGAAGGCAAATCACCTCCAAACATCAGCGGTGAACGGTTGATGCACCAGAGCGACATCATCAGTTGCTGCTCTTCATGGGTGAAGGCGCTCATGCGGTCATTGCCCCGTTCGGCACGGATACCGAGGCGACCCATTGGCAACATATCACCATCGGGGAATGCTCCGTCCATGATGAAAGGCGCCCAGCGGTGGAATACGTCGAAATGCTCCTTCAACTGGTCCCAACTGTCCCAGTAATCACCCACGGTGCGCCACATGTTGGCATGTTGCTGCACGTGTTTGGCTTTATCAATCGGAGTCTCGCCCGGTGAGGTGCTGAAGACGATGTGACGGCCGGTGCGGTCGATGGCCTTGCGTATCATCTCGATTTCACCCTGATGGTAAATCGGGGAGGAGAGGTCATCCACCTTGATAAAATCTACTCCCCACGAAGCGTAAAGTTCGAGGATAGAGTTGTAATACTCCTGCGCCCCGTTGCGACCCGGCACGACGGTGTACATATCGCGAAGCCAGGTACATTGCTCCTCTTTGCTGTAAATGTCGGAGGCTTTGGCCGAGCTGCCTTTGATGGGCAGATTGCGTTTTACTGCTTCGATGGGTACACCGCGCATGATGTGGATACCGAATTTCAGCCCTTTGCTGTGTATGTAGTCGGCCAGTGCTTTGAAGCCTTTGCCATCGGCAGCCGACGGGAAACGGTTTACGGCAGGAGTCAGGCGTCCGTATTCGTCGATGTTGTATTGCGCATCTTTCTCGTTGTAGCCATGCGCCTTGTCATTGCTGATGTACCAGCGGATATCGACGATGACATATTCCCAGCCATACTTTTTCATGTATTTAGACATGTAGTCGGCGTTGGCTTTGACTTCGCTTTCGACCACGGTGGGGCCATAGCAGTCCCAGCTGTTCCAGCCCATCGGCGGGGTTTTCGCCCAGTCGTGATAGTCGCTTTTGTTTTGGGCAAATGTGTTTGTGCTCAACAGGCATGCCAGCAGGGCACCGGAAAGAAGGTGTTTTTTTATCATGGAAAAATGTGTTGTGTGTTATTTGAATACAAAAATAACGGTTTTGGTACAATGAAAACGGTTGGAATTTCCACCTAATCCCGATTGACAATATTTCTGCGCTATTTGACTGATTTACTTCTCCTGTAAATGCTGTTTACTGAATGCAGTGACAGACAAAATGAATTCAAAAACCCATCACTGCGCTCAAGTATGGACAAAAAACTTTCAAAAGCTCATACTTGAGCTCAAGTATGAAGAAAAAAATCTTTGCGGTTCATCGTTGAGCTCAAGTACGAAGAAAAAAGTTTCTACCGCCCATCGTTGAGCTCAAGTATCGTTAAACCTGACAGGTTTTTAAAACCTGTCAGGTTTCGGACTATCTGTCAGGTTTCGAAGAGCATCTACCTCGGACACATCCCCACGCCCCAACCGGACGGTTTAGCCCCCATCACGAAGACCATTTCCCCGCCTTTTACGATATCAAAATGGGAGATATAGTTTTTCGTGTAAGGCTTCCCGTTGAGGGTGACCGATTGGATGTAGATGTTGGCGGGCGAATGATTCTTGGCAATCAGAGTAAATGATTTCCCCTGCGGCAAGGCGATGGAAGCCCGTTCGAAGGTCGGCCCCGAAATCAGATAGTAAGGCGTGGCCGGTGTGACAGGGTAAAATCCCAATGCGGCAAAGATGTACCAGGCCGACATCTGCCCCGCATCATCGTTGCCCGAAAGTCCACCGGGTGTGTCTTTGTATTCGCTTTGCAGATTGGCGTTGACATACTTCTGCGTGCGCCAAACTTCTTGGGTATAATTGAACAGAAACGCCACCTGATGGCAGGGCTCATTACCGTGCCAGTAACGGTTTTGGGTAAACATCGAATCAAGCTTCAGGCGAAAGATTTTCTCACCGCCCATCAGCGACATCAGTCCCGGGATATCCTGCGGCACGTACCAGGTGTAGTGTGCCGGGTAGCCTTCGGTGATATAGCTGGCAAAGTTAAACGGATTAAATTCCTTGATAAATGAACCGTTGGCATAGCGACCACGCGCATAACCGGTGGCCGGGTCTATCACGTTGCGGTAGTTCATCGCCCGTTTGCCCAACGTGGCCGCATCGTCTGACTTGCCCAACTTATCCGCCAATCGCGACAAGGCATAGTCGTCAAAGGCATATTCGAGCGTGCGCGCTACCTGTTCGTTTTTGTGAAATGCCTCTTTCACCGAATCCTCCAACGGCACATAACCGTATTTGAGGTAGGAGGAAAGGGCGCGGCGCCCCATGCCGTTTTTGTAATCTTCGAAATTGGTGGGCGACTCAAAGGCATTTTTTCGTAATCCTTCATACGCCTTTTGTACGTCGAAATTGGTAATCCCTTTCACATAAGCATCGGCAATTATGGCGCCGCAGTGGTCGCCTATCATCGCCGCGGTATAGCTGTTCCAACATGGAAAAATGGGGAACCAGCCGCCCTGCCGGTATTTGTCCACCAACGACTCCATCATATCGGCCGACTCCTCCGGACGAATGATGTTCATCAGCGGATGAAGCGCACGGTAGGTGTCCCACATGCTGTAGTCGTCGTAGTAGTTTCTTCCCTTTTGGGTAAATAGAGTATTGCCTTTGGAAAATGCGGGATAGACCCCATCCACATCGTTCATCACCCGCGGCAGGAACAGCGCGTGGTACATTGCCGTGTAAAACTTGCGTTTGGCGGCATAATCTTTATTGGTAACAGAGACTTTGGATAATGTTTTGTTCCAAGTCTCTTCCAGTTGTGATTTGATTTTATCGAAATCGGGAGTCGGAATCTCCGCTTGCAGGTTCATCTCCGCATGTTTCAGGTCGGTGAAGGAGGAGGCCATGCGGACGATAACCGTCTCGCCCGCCTTCACCGGAAAGCCCACATATCCACCGAGGCGGGGCTGGTTGGCTAGTTCGGTCGTTTGCTCTAAAATCCTGTTTTCCTGAAATACACCATAAGTTGTAACCGGTCGCTCTATTTTCACTAAAAAATGACCGGCAAATCCTGCCGGCTTTCCCCATCCCTGATAAATGCGATGTACCGGATTGGAACCGGTGATGATGCCTTTCGAAGCATTTACCTGAATGGAGCCTTCCCTCTCGTCGCTGTTGGGATTGACGGCAATGTAGGCCATCCCCGCCTTGTGAAAGGTGAAGCGGAAGATAGCGCAGCGGGTAGTTGCGCTCATCTCGCTCTGAATATGGTAATCTTCCAGGTAAACCGAATAATTGGCGGGAGTCGAAATCTCATCTTTATGGCTGAAACGTGATGCCCGTTGTTCCGGCTGGAAAGCCATCTTATCGAGCATCGGCATCAGCGTCATGCTGCCGTAGTCCTGTGTGCATCCGCCCACTATCCAGTGAGAGTTGCGGAAGCCCTGTAGCAGTGTATCTTTATAGTAATAGGGGGCTATACATTTCTGTTCCGTGTCACGGGTTTGCGGCGTCATGAAGTTCATCCCGTTGGGGGCGAGTACTGCCGGAAGGGTCTGCCCAAACTCTTCGGTCTGCTTGCCATGCTTACCGGCATTGTCGGTCGTTGCGGCTGCCGTTCCCACAAAGGTATTGACAAATGGCAGCAGGTATGGCGATTTATTGTTTCCTGCAAATGTGATTTGGGAAAAGAGGAGGGTGGCGAGGAGCAAAGTGTGTCTCATGAGAGTATCGACTGATTTTTAAAAGAGAGCCCAAAGATAGGGAATCATCTAATTGGTCTTACTCCCGGAGAACAAAAAAGCGCTCCGTTTCCGAAGCGCCTTTGATGCATTTTGATACACTCGTATTCTTTATTTCTGAAGAATCACTTTTTGAACTTTTACTGAACCGTTAGCCAAACTAACTTTTACGATGTAAGCTCCATTTGACAATGCCGACAGTTGAAGAGAAGTGTTGTCGTCAGTTGATTTTACGATCTGAACAGTAACACCAGCTACGTTGCTAACTTCAATTGTTGCAGCTTTTGCATTGGTAACATTAATGCTACCTTTTGTCAGGGTAGGATAGATGCTTACTGCACCTGCTTTACCATTGTTGATGGCGGTAGGGACACCAGTTCCATTGTAGGTAAGAGTTCCTGTTGCTTCGGTGTAAGCGTATCCGATAGGAACATTTACAGTTGTGAATCCACCAGCGTAAGAACCTGCATTGATCAATTTGATTGCAGTGCCTACTTCCGGAGCAGTCGCAGCATTTACAGTCACGTTCAGTGTTCCACCGGTAGTTGCAGCACCTGTCACATTAACAACGTTGTATTCACCGGTATTGAATCCATTCACTGTCAGATTGGTTGTTCCTGCAAGTGAAAGTGTGCTTCCGAAGTTAAGGTTTCCTTCAAGTGTTCCGTTTACGGTAGTTGCACCGTTGATGGTACCGGTACCGCTAAGAGTTCCGTTAGCTCCTACAGTTGCAACAACAGCAGTAGTTCCTAAAGATCCATTTACAATAAGTCTACCGGCGCTAACAGTGGCTGTACCTGAAAGATATGCAGAATTGTTTCCTGTCAGAGTTAAAGAGCCAGTTCCTACTTTTGTGATGTTGAGTACTGGTATATTACTCCATGCATCAGCAGCAAAATTTTCAAAAGTACCAGCAAATACAGCATCAGTATTCAAACCTCCGATCGAGTAAGTAAGAGTTCTTAAACGCGCACCCATTATTTTTGATGCTGAAGTTCCTGTCAATTCACCGATAGAGACCGTTGTGGAGCCATCAGTTGCAGGGTTTGTTGTGTAAACCATTGATACATTATCCCCTAAAGCGACTTTGTTGCTGGTGAAATTAATGGTTGAGCCAAACATTGCAGCCGTAAGTGAAGTGCCCACGTTAATCGCTCCGCTGTAATTATTATTCAGAATCGGCATAGAAGAAAATACCCCAGCGGTAGTTACTGATCCGGCTGATGGCAATGCGTAGTTTAATGCATCAACGCCTGTAATGGCAGATGAATAAGTAACATTAGATGTCGGCAGGATATTCAGAGAACCGGTTGCTCCGGTAATAGCTTTGCTAAATGCTGCGCCTGTGCTAAGATTTAATGTTGCTCCGTTTGCAACAGTAAGTTTAGACGCTGCTGCATCTTTAAGGATAACAGCAATACCTCCATTAATGGCAACACCGCCGGTCAGATTATTTGTTAAGTTCAATGAAGCTGTTTCGCCCGTATTTAGATTCAGGTTCAATGTACCTGTACCTGTAAGACTTCCTGAACCTGCAAGAGTATAACCATCTCCTGCAAGATTTACATTATTGCTGCCAAGATCTAAGGCTCCGGTCAGAGATACGCTTTTCTGTGTTGCAGTAGCAGGGAAGGATACCGCATTGCTGTTTTGGTAAGCAAGACTATTGCTTCCGTCTGTTGTGAAGTTTGCTTCTGTTTCGTTCCAGTTTGCACTGCTGGCATTTGTCCAGGTATATGTACCGGCTGTCAAGGCTGTTTTTTTGAATTTCAGATTGATTGCAGAGCCTCCAGATGCAACAACTACATTGTCGGCTGTTGTTGCTGTTGCATCATAAGCATAGTAGAATGAACCGTCATTGAAGGACGCTTTGTCTGTAGAGAGTGCTGGATATGTAGAACCAATAACTTGATCTGCCTCTGTTCTGGCAGTTTTAATAGTATTACCGTCAGTATCCAGATAGTTGATTGTAACATTTGCAGTTCCTGTAATTTCCACCATTTTATAGGTTTTGAAATTGTCAATAGCATTACTAAAAGTAACAGTACTACCATTGGTACCGGTATTATTTGCTCTTGAATTAAAAATACTTATTTTCGAGATATTGGCAGCACTAGTATTTAGAAAGTTAAGACTTCCAGTAGTTTCATAAAATGCGCTTGTTGAATTATTTGTGATTTTTAAATAGGTGACAGTATGATTAGAAATGTCTAATGTCGCTTTGACATTATAAGTGGTTCCTGTAGACCAAGATAATGTGGTTATTGTTGAGGCATTTAATGTGTTACATGACGTATTATCCGCAGCAGCTTTATTGAAGTTTCCTCCACTAAGAAAAGCAGCAGTTGAATTATCTAAATTCTGAAGGTGAAATTTAGCATCGTTACCAGAGAGATACAATCCCAAAATGTCATAACCATTGCTGTCATGTAAGTATAGGCCGAGTGCATTTCTGTACCCAACTGTTGCAGACGTGATTGTCCAATCGAAATCGACATATACAAGTGTTTCTGAACCACTACTTGGATGATTTATTGTAAGACCTCGGTTACCACCACCAGCAGATGCGGAAACAGTTAATTTATCGCTGGCAATTGTTGCTCCGGCAGAACCACCATAAAGAGCTGTTCCTGTACCCCACCCTGTAGGATAAGCAGTTAAGCCGGTAAAAGCCTCATTTACAATATAACTCGGAGCAGTAGTGGCCAATGCGGTCATTGCTCCAATAAACGCCGCCGCAGCGACCAAAAGAAGTCTAATTTTTCTCATAGATAAATTGATTAAGTGATTAACAAAAATGAAAATAATGGTATGATACATACTATTGCAATCTGTCAGTGCAGATAAGCAATTCTCCGTTAAACCATTTGCAAATTAATGGATTAGGCGTGTTGTGGAAAATGGAAAATTGTACTTTGTGATGGAAAGAGATACAGTTGGGAATTTGGTCTTTATTAAGATTGTTTCTGATGATTAAACAGGTGGACAAATTTTCAGAGAAAGTGGATTCTTTTCCAGTGATGTGAAAATCCCAAAGAGAGAGGTGTGAGTTCACGCTGAAAAAACATTATAGAATAGAGGGATAATAAGAGCTTAACCCGAATAGCGCTAAAATTTCCCTATTTTTGCAGCCGCCAAAGTTTTGAAATCAGATATTGATAGTCATGAGTAAGATATTAATCACCGGAGCCAGCGGATTTATTGGCAGTTTTATTGTTGAAGAGGCGTTAAGACGTGGATATGAAGTATGGGCCGGAATACGGAGTACCAGTAGCCGGGAGTATCTTCAGGACTCACGAATTAAATTCATTGATCTGAACTTCGGGAGCCGGGATAAGCTGATTGGTCAATTGCATGACTGCCGTAAGGAATTCGGCGGCTGGGATTATGTGGTACATAATATGGGGGCAACAAAGGTGGCTAAACCGGAGGATTTTGACCGGATCAATTTCCATTTTACTCAAAATCTGGTCGAGGGGTTGCGTATGGCTGGCATTCAACCTAAGAAATTCATTTACATGAGCAGTCTCAGTGTTTGCGGACCGTTTGATGAAGTGACGATGCAGCCGATACAGCCTGATTATTTGCCGCAGCCGAATACCGCTTATGGACTGAGTAAAAGAAAGGCAGAACAGTATCTGGAAAACCTTAAAGATTTTCCGTATGTCATTCTCCGTCCGACCGGCGTTTACGGCCCGAGGGAGAAAGATTATTTTCTGATGATCAAGACTATCAAAGCCGGATTTGATTTGGGTATGGGGCGTGTTCCACAGCTTCTTTCATTTATTTATGTCAAAGATTTGGCCCGTGTGGTGTTTCTTGCCATTGAAAGTCCGGTGACCGGCCGTTCCTATTTTATCTCAGATGGAAAATCTTATCTGGCCAGTGATTTCAGGGAGTTGGTGCAACGCTATTTGCCCAAAAAACGGGTCATTGCCGTTACATTGCCATTACATATAGTAAAAGTTGTATCTTTGTGTGCTCAGAAATGGGCCTCGCTTTTCGGAAAAGTCAGTACGCTGAATGCCGATAAGTACAAAATAATGAAGCAGCGCAATTGGCTTTGCGATATTTCCTCCCTTCAATCGGAGCTCGGCTTTGTACCCGAATACGATTTGTCAAAAGGACTGGAGGAATCCATACAATGGTATAAACAACAACACTGGCTCTGACATGGCTAACAGACTCCCTATCCGATTTCTTGCAGTTGAGAAAATCACATTTGCATATATCCTTTTTACTACCATCCTTATTCTTAGTGTGATGGGCCGATTGGCCAATCCGCTTGAACTGGTGGGATTGCGCCTGATGATTGCTGTGACCATTTTTATCCTCGCTTACTTCAATTCGCTTCGTCACTGGTGGGTAGTTAAGCTGGCAAGATACGCTTTTGTAGGGGCTTTGCTTTCCTTTTGGTATCCCGATACCTATGAGATAAACCGGGCACTGATTAACCATGACTATTTATTGGCGGGGTGGGAGCAGATGATTTTTGGGTGTCAGCCGGCTTTGTTGTTTCGGCAGGCAATTCCGCAGCACTGGTTTAGTGAGTTGGTTAATATGGGCTATTTTGCCTATTATCCGATTATTCTCGGCTCTAGCCTCTATTTCTTTTTTTTCGGGAAAAAGCATTTCGAGCACTTCTTTTTTGTAGTACTTTGCTCATTTTACATTTACTACATCATCTATATTCTGTTTCCGACTGCCGGTCCACAGTATTATTTCCCCGCGATAGGACTTGAAAATGTACATGCCGGAATCTTCCCTGAAGTGGGACGCTATTTTAATTACCATTCTACTTTAAATGAGACGGCTAATAATTCGGGTATCTTTTTTAAGATGGTTGAACATACACAACAGGTGGGAGAACGTCCTACCGCTGCGTTTCCGAGCTCTCATGTCGGTATTTCAACCCTGATTTTACTTCTGATCTGGCGTAAGCGTCGCTATAGGTTGCTGGCAGCCATTATACCTTTTTATATTTGCCTGGTAATGGCAACGGTTTACATTGAAGCTCATTATCTGATCGATGTGATTGCCGGATTGATTACAGCCGGGTTATTTTATTACCTGAGCAATGTGTTATTCGTCTATTTTAACAAAAGGTATCACGGATTGATGGAGCATGCTGAGTTTTTCGAAAAGAGAAAACCGTACTGGAAAACGAAAAGCATTGAGTAAAATATAGTTTGCGGGAAACAATCCGGATTTCAGAATTAGTTGTCAGAATAAATAAGCTTTTCTATTTAATCAAATGGCCGGTTTCTTATTTTGGGTTTTGCTAACTGACAGAAATTCTGATGTATATCGTGTTCGCATGAACAAACCGTACAATTTGCTCTCATTTTTATAGGGAGAACGGAAAAAACATCTATATTTGCAAGCTAATTTAACACTAACCATGGGGTGTAGTTAGTTTTAGATGCTCGTTTTTTCCATTGTTTTGATGGTTTACGATAACTAAATCTAATGTGGTACTCCCGATGAATAGCGTAAAATAATTATTAACCAAACAATAAATGTGATTTTCAAATGTTAAACAGAGGATTCGTAAGAGTATTTTCGGTATTGCTTACCTTAGTCTGCTTATTCTACCTCTCTTTTTCGGTGGTAACGCATCATTATGCCAAACAGGCAGAAGAGGCATCTCACGGAGACAGAGTAAAAATGAGCCAGTATATTGACTCGCTTTCTTCTCAGAAAGTGTGGTTGGGCTATACCTTGAAAGAATGCCGTGAAATGGAAATTAATTTGGGTCTTGACCTGAAAGGTGGTATGAACGTTATTCTGGAACTTAATGTTGCAGATGTATTGAAATCGTTCTCCGGTTACAATCAGGATGAGAATTTCAACAAGGCCCTGGCGGCAGCATCTGCCCGCCAAATGAAAGAACAGGGTAACTATATTGACTTCTTTGCTCAGGAGTACAAGAAGTTGGAGCCAAATGCACGATTGGCAGCATTGTTTAGTTTCCAGTTTAAAGATAAAATCTCGACTACCAGCTCGGATGCAGAAGTAATCAAAGTTCTGAAAACCGAGCTTGAAAGTGCAATCAGCAACTCTTTCAACGTACTTCGTACCCGTATCGACCGCTTTGGTGTGGTTGCGCCGAACATTCAGCGTCTGGAGCAGGATGGTCGTATCCTGGTCGAGCTTCCGGGTGTTAAAGAGCCGGAACGTGTGCGCAAACTGCTTCAGGGTAGCGCTAACCTCGAATTCTGGACAACATACAATCTGGAAGAGGTTTACCAAAACCTGATGACTGCGAATAACGTTATCCGTGACCTCAAGAAATCGAAAAAAGGAGCTGTAGCTGAAGTAACAGATTCAACTAAAGTTTCAGCCGATTCGACTAAAACAGCTTCAGCTGACACTACGGGGACTTCTGAAAAAGCACTTTTGGCAAAAATCAAAAGTAAAGCACAAGGTCAGGGAGCCGGAGAACAAGCTGCAGGTAAAAACGACAAAGATATTAAAGCTCAATATCCTTTGCTCTCTTTGATGAGCATGCAGGGATTGCAGCCCAAAAGTCCGGTTGTTGGTATCGCTCACTACCGTGACACAGCTCAGATCGGAGCATTCCTTCGTATGAAAGCGGTTCGTGACGTAATGCCACGTAACGTTCAGTTCCGTTGGACTGTTAAAGCTATTGATAAGAATGAGCAATTCTATCAACTGGTAGCTATCAAGGTAATTAACCGTAACGGTAAAGCACCTTTGAGTGGCGATGTGGTAACTGATGCAAATGCAGACTTCGAGCAACATGGCGCTAACGCCAGCGTAAGCATGACTATGGATGCTGAAGGAGCTAAAGAATGGGCTCGTCTGACTAAAGAGAATATCGGCAAATCAATTGCAATTGTTCTTGATAATTATGTATATTCTTTCCCTCGCGTGAACGATGAAATCACTGGTGGACGTTCCTCAATTACCGGAAACTTTACACCGGATGAAGCAAAAGACTTGGCAAACGTATTGAAGTCAGGTAAAATGGCTGCTTCCGTGAGAATCGTACAGGAAGATATCGTAGGTCCTTCTTTGGGTAAAGAAGCTATTCATAATGGATTGCTTTCTTGCGGTATTGCCTTGCTGTTGATCTTTATTTATATGATCAGTGTCTATGGAGTTATTCCTGGATTGATTGCAAATGCAGCACTGATTGTGAACCTCTTCTTTACTATGGGTATTCTGGCGTCCTTCCAGTCAGTACTGACTCTGTCAGGTATTGCCGGTTTGGTATTGGCGCTGGCAATTGCTGTGGATGCGAACGTACTTATCTACGAACGAACTAAAGAAGAGATGCGTGGAGGAAAACCGGTTCGCAAAGCCGTAGAAGAAGGATACAAACATGCTTTTGCTGCTATCTTTGACTCGAACTTAACTTCGATCATTACGGGTATTATCCTGTTCTACTTCGGTACAGGTGTAATTAAAGGATTTGCGACAACAACCATTATCGGTATCGTCTGTTCATTCTTTACCTCTGTGTTCCTGACTCGTTTGATGTACGAAAGTGCATTTGCTAAAGGTAAATTCAATGACCTGACCTTTACAACCAAGGCTTTCAAAAATATCTTTGTAAATCCGACTTACAAATGGGTTGCAGTTCGTAAGAAAGGTTATATGGCTTCAGCTATCCTTGGATTAGTTATTGTGGCTTCATTCGTTTTCAATGGATTGAAACCGGGTATTGACTTTACAGGTGGTCGTAACTATATTATTCGTTTTGATAAACCGGTAGAAACTGCTAAAATCACAGACGATCTGAAACCTTTCTTTGGTGATTACGCTGTTGGAGCTATCACGATTGGTTCAAGCAACCAGATACGTGTAACAACCAACTACCGTATAGCAGAGAATGATCCTGCAATTGACACAGAGATTAACCAGAAGTTCTATCAGGGACTCAAACCTTTATTGCCAGCCGGAACGACAATGGAGCAATTTGTTTCTAATAATATCGTAAGTTCTCAAAAGGTAGGTCCTGCAATTGCTAAGGATATTCTTCAGGGAGCGATCTGGGCAGTATTCTTTGCGGTGATTGCAATGGGTATTTATATCTTTGTCCGTTTCCGTGATATGGCATTTAGTGTGGGTACGATTGCATCATTGCTTCACGATACATTAATTATTGTCGGTGTGTACTCGTTCTTCTATAAGATTGTACCGTTCTCTATGGATGTGGACCAGTCGTTTATCGCTGCGGTGTTGACCGTAATCGGTTATTCTGTAAATGACACGGTGATCATCTTTGACCGTATCCGTGAGATTATGCACAACTATCCGAAACGTGACCTGAAACGACTGATGGATGACTCATTGAACTCGACTCTGTCTCGTACCATGAGTACTTCATTATGTACGTCGATCGTATTGCTTTGTATCTTCATCCTTGGTGGTGATACCATCCGAAGCTTTACCTTTGCGATGTTTATCGGGGTGGTAATCGGTACATATTCTACATTCTTCATTGCGATGCCGGTGGCTTACGAAATGATGAAACGTAAACATAAAAAACAGGAAGTAGAAGGCGCTTAATCAGCCCGGCTTAACTGAATTTATTTTCTACTATATAGAGAGCATTCTGCAAAGGATGCTCTCTTTTTTTTGACCTGATTTTAATCATCACCTATTTGAATGATTTTTAGACACGTTTCCTTTCGGTAGAACTTATTTTTGTACTATCCTAAATTGGGGGAGTTTATTTTAGCTATAACCTTATTACCATGTAATTCATTGATAAAAACAGAAATGCTATTATCCATTCCCTCTAAAGAGAAATTCATCCCTTTTGAAATAAAACCCTGTAAAATAAATCTATGAGAAAACTAAAGTTACTTTTTGTGATGGCTTTTGTCGTTCTGGCGGCAAATGCACAAACGATTGTAGGGGGTACCGAAGATCAGGTATCGTCGCCAACAGAAGGCGTTATTAATTCCAGCTTTGTCAGCGAAACGAACATGAAAGGAGACCTGCTGCAAATGCTGGCCAACTTCATGACTTATGTGAAAAACGATTATATAGATGCCGCTGCAACTAATAGTGCAGGAGAAGCTTGCGGTTATTTTAAAGGTGAAAATAGTGCGGGAAGTAATGAGCAAGGTGTAAGACCTAATGCTGATCTTTCCATGATCTGTGCATTTTTGTACAAATACGGAAAAGATAAAGTGACACTGCCCACCGGTGTAACCTGGGACGATGTGAATAATATGGCAAGAAAGAGTTTGATATTTGCTTATTCTACCCATAAGGCCAATAAATTGAAAACCTGTGCGGCCGGTGATTACTGGGGATCTACCAGCACTTCCGATTACGTCTGGGAAAGTTCATTATGGTCCATGTCGGTTGCCTATTCTGCCTTTTTTCAATACGATCAGCTGACAGCTGCACAGAAACAATATGTGTATAATCTGGTAAAATCAGAATGTAACTATGAGTTGACCCGCACTATCCCTACCGGTTTCTCCGGTGATACAAAAGCAGAAGAGAATGGTTGGGAAACCAATATTCTGGCTTGTGCTTTGGGCTTATATCCGAATGATGCTTTGGCTTCGCAGTGGTATGATCGTTTGCGAGCATTTGCCATTAACTGTTATTCTCAGTTTACTGATGTCTCAGATGTGACCGTTATCGATCCGGAGTACAATACGAAGACTGTGAAAGATCTCTATTTAGGAAAAAACCTTTATGACGATTACACACTTCAGAATCACAACTATTTCCATACCTCTTACCAGAATGTGGTGATGCAGGAGTTGGGTGAAAGTGCATTAGCCCTGAAAATGTTCCAGAACGGAATTGCAGGTACTGAGAAATGGAAAACAAATGCCCTGATGCACAACAACCAGAATGTAATGGATAAAGTGCTCAACAAACTTGCCCTTGCTGATGGTGAGTTGGCTATGCCAAACGGCAATGACTGGAGTTTGTTCCTGTATGACCAGATAACTTCATATTCAACGATAGCCTGTTTCCTGAAAGACCCGAATGCGTTGATGCTGGAAAATGTGGCGTATAAAAATATCAAAGCCAGACAAGGAACAACTACCGATGGCAGCTGGTTGTTGCGTGCAGATGTAGGCGCACGTCGTATGGGGGTTCAGGCTCACCGTGTAATGATGAGCTGGCTGATGCACGAAATGGCATCCACTGCTGATGTAACTCCAACGAACTGGACTGACTTCAGAAAGAATCATGACGCAGCTGAAGTGTTTACTTCACAAAATATCGTAAGAGCCAATACAAAAGATCGTTTTACCTGTTTTTCCTGGAGCAGCGGTATCAGTAGCTACACCGGATATTTTACTCAGAATTGTCCGGACAAAAATAAAATCGTGGTTCCGTACAAAGCCAATAACACCGGTAATATCCTGGGTTGGTACACCGTGAGTGGAAAAGCGACCAATGCAGCACCTGTAACAAGCGGCATTTACAATCTCCAAGGCAACAGCTACACCATGAACGGCGTAATTAATACCAACGATGTTTCATTGACCAATAACTTCGCTCTTTATTCTACTCCGGGGAATGCGTTGATCTATCTGGATTATGTAAAAGCCAACAGTGCGGTAACGATTACCGGAGCCAGAGGTGGATTGCTTGCAATCAGTACGGATGACCTGACCAAAGTGAAACGAACAATCTATCATCAGAACGGACGCTATCAAACAGATGGTGCAACGACAGTTCCTTTTGCCACTTCATGGGCAAACATTGACAACCAGATCGGTATTGTAACACCCGGAAATAGCAGCATGGCTTTTGGTGACAGGGCTGCAAATAACTCTATCAATACTACAAATTTTTATCCGTTGTATAGTGCCGCCAGTAGAACAGTGGCTAGTGGAGATGTCGTTGATCGTCGTCAATTGATTTATTACAGCGGAGTTAGCGCCGATAAAACCAAAGAACTGGCAGCTAACACTATTGTGCTGAAAGATTCACTTCCGACAGGATGGAACGGGGTTATTGCAACAGATCCGGACAGTGTACGATATATGTTGGTCAGTAACTTTGTCGGTGCTACAACGGCTGATATGAAACCAATCAGATTATCCGAAGGTGCGCCGGTATTCTCTGTTCCGACCGATATTTCAGGAGGAAAGTCAACTGCTCATTTTAGCCTCGCAACATCCAGAAGTGTAGGTAATGCTCTAAGGGTGTTTGTTACATCGGGTGACATCACCGCTCAGCAAACTGCAGATTCAATCAGTGCATTGCTGATTAATACAACAGCTTCACCAAAAACGATCGGGGTAATGATTATCACGGGTCAGGGTAAAATCACTGGTAACATTGATGTTCCGGCTAATAGCCGCGTCGTAGTAACCGCTAAAAATGGAGAATTGCTAGCTTCGAATGCACCGGTACCGCAGACTCCCAGCAATGACATCACCGTTCTTGCGCTGAAAAATGCCAGCTTCGATGCATCACCGGTAACCTACAACGTGGCGGGAACATTAAATACAAGTGCGGTAAACATGTGGACCGGAGCGGGCTGGACCAGCGCGTATGCCTACAATGTGACCGACTGGACCAACCGCAGTATCGTTTCATCCAATTCAACATTTACAGCAACCTACGCTTTGGGATCATCGGCAACTTTCAATAGTATAGCAGTTCCAAAGACAGATAAAAGCGGCAGCAGTGCCGGAGCCTGCTTAGGTGCATCATCCGGATGGGGTTCCGGTAATGCAGTGCAATTTACCCAGAAAGTGCTATTGCCTGCCGGTAATTACAAAATGAATTACGATGCGTATAACGGCAACACCAGTGCAACTACCCTTCTTGCTAATTTAAACGGCTTTCGTAACGGCTCTGCGACCTATTATGACCCAACGACCACTATCGCGGCATCTGCATGGATAACCTCTTCTGCCAGCGCCTATTTTGCAACACCTACTCAGTGTGAGGTAAGTGTAGGTGCGAGCTGTTCAAGTGGGGGGTCGGGAGCCGGTCCCAAATTATTTTTAGACAATGTCCGTATCCTGACCGACCAGAGTGTGGAGAGTGTAGAAAGCTTTTATTGGGGCATGGCCAGGGACAGCGCACAGGCGGCGATGAATCGTTATCCGACCGTTACAAGCGGTGATTTGTATAACAATCTTCAAACGGCTTTACAGCAGATCTACACTACGATAACAGAATGTGCCACAGCCATACAGACGCTTAAGGATGCAACAGCTAAATTTCTGGCGGGAGCAGGTATTATCAATGGCGTAAATTCGGTAAATGTGAATGGCCTTGAAGATACTCCCCAGACTGTGTACAATGTCTATGGTCAGATGATAGGTTCGAGAAAGTATACAAAAGCAGAAGCTTTGAAAAGCCTTAATAATGGCATATATATCATCGGTCATGAAAAAGTAATTATTCTTTCAAAATGAAGATTCTCATTGCTTGTTTGAATATAGATTGACTCAAACTTATCTATAGGCTACAAGTGTGGACGGAATAATAGAGCCGTTTTGGTGGTGTTCTATTGTTTTTTGATGGTGAGAGCCGCAGCGTGAGTTGCGGCTCTTTTGCTTTTTATGAATGAGCACGGAATGTAGTAAAAGGTTTCTAGTTATTGGAATCGATTCTCAAAACCGTTGTTATGGTTGTGTGCGGTAGAATGTGTTAGGTAGATGTGGCTTTTTATTTTTCGGATTGTGTGGATTCCGGAAGTATTGATTTTTGATAACAATAATCGTAAATTTGGAGAGTATAACCACGTATTCAAGATTTAATCCAAATCAACTATTATGCAGCAACTAGATGATATCCTTAAGTTTTATCTCAGCTCTGACACCAATCACGCATTGATGATTACAGGTGAATGGGGAACAGGAAAGACATTCTATTTTAAAAACACACTTCATTGTCAAATATCAGATACATCTGTTTATTGTAACCAAACAAAGAAATATAAGCCCATTCATATTTCTTTGTTTGGCTTAAAATCGGTAGAACAGATACAGTCAGAAATATTTCTTTCAATTTATCCTTTGCTAAAGAATAAAGCTGTAAAGCTAGGTGCAAGTATTTTTAAATCATTGATTAAGGGGATTTCAAAGTTGAAGCAATTAGATGGATGTTATGAAATAGCTTCTGATATTGAAATAAAAAAAGAGGAATGGATAAGTTTTGATGAGCTGGTAATTTGTTTTGATGATCTTGAGCGAATTAGTGAGTCGTTAAAACTTGAAGAGTTTATCGGTTTTGTGAACTCATTAGTAGAGAATGAGAATGTGAAGATACTGATTATAGCAAATGAAGGTAAAATTGATCACGAGAGATACCATGTTCTAAAAGAAAAAGTTATAGGTAATTGTATTGAGTTTGTTCAGGATTTGAATGCAATCTATGACAGTATTATTTCTGCTAAGTTTGAAGGATCTCCAAAATATAAATCTTTTCTGGAAACCCATAAAGACTATATTCTTAAAGTCTT
This sequence comes from Parabacteroides sp. FAFU027, assembly GCF_022808675.1. Taxonomy (NCBI): domain Bacteria; kingdom Pseudomonadati; phylum Bacteroidota; class Bacteroidia; order Bacteroidales; family Tannerellaceae; genus Parabacteroides; species Parabacteroides sp. FAFU027. Next base: position 774,928 of record NZ_JAKZKV010000001.1, on the reverse strand, counting down.
TTCTCCGTATTCTACCAATCTGAGAACACTCATTTTTGCGCTCTCGTATTTTCAAAGTATATTCTCTAAATTTGAAATCAATATTGATAAGCAGCACATTCTTAGATCAAAAGAGAAGGAGATAATGGAGGCTTTGCTCAAATTTACTATTGTAATTTCTATTGAATACAAAGAAGGAAAAATAACTTATCAAAGACGAAATGATTTGGATTCAGATGGAATTCATATGGTTTTGGGCAGGATAATGTATAATGGAATACAAAATGAACAAGTCGAAGAAGTTGAAAAGGAGAAAACATATTGTGAGATGTTTATCCAAAGATTTTATTCCGATTTAGATTATCATTTCTATGATTCTGTTTATAGTTTTCTGACAGGAGGTGAAATTTTCTCTTTTAATAAACTGAGAAAAGAATTGGAAGAGAAATACAATATTTTAGACGATAAAATATTACCTCAATATGAGCTCTTTAATATGCTGAGTTACCCTTCGGTTTTCTCAATATCAGATGCCGATTATAAGAATTTAGTCATCGAGTTAATGAAATATGTTGATTTAGGTGCGTATAATATAAAAGATTATCTTACTGTTTTTTATTTCGCTTCTACTTTTGGTAATCCAATAGGATATAATTTAGATAGACTAGAGAAACGTGTAATTAATGGAGTAAAGAGATATAAAAATGAATATGTGCCAAATTTGAATGTATTCTTAAGTATTGATGATCAAGCGCAAAATAAAGAAAGACTGCATCGAATAAGGGCTGTTGCTTTAGAAATTAATCAAAGGCTTGAAGAAAAACAATTAAAACTTGAGGCCAAACGATTGGAAGAGTTGTGTTATACGGATTTTTATGCATTCAAGCAAGAACTGTTTAACAATCAAATATTACTTTCTGGAGTGAGAATTCTGTATAAGCCGATTTTGTCATATTTCAGCCCAGATAAGTTTTATAGATTATTTCTTAATGCTGACAATCATATGCGATATGAGATTCGTCTATTTTTACTTAGCCGTTACTATGAAGTTCCACCAGAACTAATTCTGGCAGAAAGAGATTTCCTTACTATACTTAAAAATAAGATTGATCGTAAAAGTAAGTCCTTGGAGAAAAAAGGAATAGGTTACTATTTGTTTGAAAAGTTCCAAAAAGAGTTGCATGATAAAATAGAGTCTTAACATTGACTTATTTGTGAGTATTATAGGAATTAAATATTTGTCCTTGATTCCAAAGTTCCAACCCTCAGAAAGGATTACGCTATTCTCCCCGGAAACTCAGTTTCCAGCTCCCCCTCACCACCCCCTGGAAACTCAGTTTCCAGCCCCAACCGAGGTCGGTTCTTGTCAGAAACTCAGTTTCCAGGCAGAACTGACCTCGGTTCTTATCAGAAACTGAGTTTCCGGGCAGAACCGAGCTCCGTTCTCGTTAGAAACTCAGTTTCCAGGTAGAACTGAGCCTGGTTCTTGTTGGAAACTGAGTTTCCAGGTCAAACTGACCTCAGTCCTGATTGGAAACTGAGTTTCCGGCAATTATTCCTGATTTTTCATTACGAAAAAACGTGCGAAAGAGTCTGGTTGAGACAGAGAGTACATCCAATGAAGCATTCTCTTGCTAAAAAGCAGGAATCTCTTTGTGGAGGCATTATGCAAGGATTCCCGCACTGTCGTTTAAGTCTGTAAATGGGGTCTTATGTACTGTTATATTGAGGTTGATTGTTGTTTGGAGTGATTCTAAATGTTTAATTTGTGGTTAAATTATTCCCCTTTGTGTGTTTAATGTTTCAAATAAAATTCCCAAATTGAGCCACGTATTTTACCACATTAAAACTTTTCTTTATGAAGTATCAACTAGAACCACTCCGCTTGGCGGGTCTGCCTAACCTCGATGCCGGGCAGCTTATCAGACGGCACCTGAGCGATATCGCAACGCTCGATCCGGCTCTGATTACCAACGAGCCGTTAAAAGATTACCTCACCCGCTTAAACGCCAGTGAGGCAACTTATGAAAAAGCACTGTTACAGGTGCAAGTCAATGAAGAGTCAGCTAAAATCGCAGCAGCCGATGGTAGCCGTGATAAGTCAGTATCGGTTATCATATCGGCCATCAGCCTGCATTCCAAATCGGATGATGCGGCTGAAGTGGAGGCAGCACACAGTCTCTCTATCCTGATGAATACCTACAAAGGAATTACGGAAGAGAAGTATGAGGCTGAGAGTCTGGGATTGGATAAAATGGTTGAAGCGTTGGAGAGTGACGCGTACAAGGCGAAAGTCGAATTGTTGGGCATGGGCCGTTACGTGACCCGTGTGAAAGAGACCAATGAGGCATTCAAGTCATTGTTTGGCAATCGACTGGTAGTGGAAGCCGCCACGGTGTCATACAATGCCAAGCTGCTGCGCAAGGAGTTATACTCCCTCTATAACGAGACGACGCAATACATCGTGTCGATGGACAATGCACTGGATACCCCGGAATTTGTCAAAGTGCTGGAGTTGATCAATGAAGCCCGCAGTTATTATGCCAATCAGCTGGCACGTAGCCAGGGCGTGAAAGACAAAGCGACAGAAGAAGCTAAGGGAAGCGTGAATTGATAATTAGCTAAGATAACTTTTCAAAGTTTCAAACTCTGGAAAAATTACGATAGTTGCTAAACCTCCAAGGTTTCTAAAACCCTGGAGGTTTTTCATGTAACATCAGGCTCAGTTTTTCAATTTCTATCCATCCGACAAGCGGCCTGAAGCCGCTGTTCGGTGTGTGCCAGCAATCTTGAAGATTATTTCTTAGGATCAGAGCTGGCAGTTTAGAAACTGTATTAATTTTGAGTCCAGGTTCCCGTTGTGCTCAAACTTGACCCAGGCACTGAGTGCTGATTCGGAAGATTTGAAAATGAGAGACATTATAACACCATAAATAATATGATAAGAAGTGTAAATAGAAACGATAGACGTTTCTCTAATATTTCATCGTTTATAGATTCAATAGTGATATGTTTAATCATTTCGGCTATTATTAGCTTGTTTCTTAATAGCCTATTATTATGGTTGTTTAGCTTTGTAATAATGGGATATATAAGTTCTCTTTTCACTCTGAATATCTTTACTCTAAATGATGATTATATCGAGGTCTGTTATCCTCTTCGTTTATTTAATCGAAAAAGAAGAATAGATTATATGATTATCAGAAGTGTTGTTTATTGCCCAGTTGTAAGGTATAGAGGTGCAGTAATAGGTTTATTAACTACATCAGATAGGATTAATTATTCCAATTCATTTTCTTGTTTTAGACCAAGACGAATTATGAGTGTTTTGAAATATTTACAATTGAAAGGGCTTAAAATAGATATAAGAAGTGATTCAGAAAGGGACAATACTATTTTGGATAAATAATTGAGGTGTATCTAGATTAAATGAATGCCTAAAGGTTGAATTGGAGTTCTAAAAGGGGAGAAATAATTATGATCAAGTTTGTATTACTATTACCATTCTCTATTGTCTGCTTTGTATTGGGATATAATTTTATCTTTAATACTAACAAGACAATTTCAAAATTTGTCTTGTTAGCCAGATATGAAGAGGGCTCAAAATTCTACAACATATTAAAGAGTAAGTCTAATGCAATATGGATGAAAATATGTGGTGTCTTTATGATTGTCTTTGCGTTAGCATTATTATTAGTTGGAGTAATCCGACAAGCGGCCTGAAGCCGCTGTTCGGTGTGTGCTAGCGATCAGCGGCTTCAGGCCGCTTGACGCGTAATAGAGAAATGTAAGTTGTATTGGATATTGATAGTTTGAAAACTTAAAACAGTTTTGATACCACTCACCTCTACATTTCAGCTAAGATTATCCTTTTATTCTTACGATAACCCCCAAAAACAAAGCCGCCGGACAACCATCCGGCGGCTTTGCTATTATGCTTTGTGAGAATCGATATACTCTTTCGGAGTAAGACCAAATTCAGTCTTGAAGCAGCGACTGAAGTATTTCGGGTCATTAAATCCTACCGCATAAGCGATATCCGAGATATTACCCACGTGGTTGACCAGCATTTTTGCGGCGTGCTTCAGGCGGATATTGCGGATAAATTCGCCGGGTGACAATCCTGTCAATGATTTCAGCTTACGGTGCAGGGTCGATTTGGAAGTCCCCATATCGATGGCAAACTGGTCGAAGTCGAAAGCGATATCCGCCAGTTTATCCTCTACCGCTTTCACCGCCTGTTGCAGGAAGGTCTCGTCGATGGAACCGTATTCCATTTCGGTGATGTTGATATCCTGGTTACTTTGGAAGGAAACATTCTTCTGTCTTCTCCGGCTGATCAGGTTTTCGGCACGGGCATCGAGTACACGGAGTTCAAATGGCTTGGAAATATAAGCATCAGCACCGGCATTGTAACATTCGATACGATCCTCGATACTGTTTTTCGCCGTCAGCATCAGCATATTGATGTGGCTGGTGGAGATGTCGTTCTTCACCAGCTTGCAGAAGGAGAGTCCGTCCATCTCCGGCATCATGATATCGCTGATGATCAGGTCCACCTCGTTTTCTTTCAGGAGTTCCAATGCCTGCACCCCGTTTTCGGCAGAGAGGACATTGTATTTCGGACGGAAGTTCTCAACAATCAACGTGTTCAGCTCGCGATTGTCTTCCACTACCAGGATTGTCTGGTTCTCCTGAGTTTCCTGTTGCTCCGGAGTCAGGATCACATCATCGTGTCCGGTGAGTTCGGGTACCGCCGGGATTGTCTCCTGAGGTTCTTCCTCTACATAAATCTCATCGTCGGAGTAGGATTCTCTCGATACCGGGATTTCAAAGGTAAATACAGCCCCTTCGCCCAACTGGCTTTTCACTTCGATATTTCCTTTATGCAACTGGATAAGATCGTAGGTTAATGCCAATCCGATACCGTGACTCTGGCTCTGGTCAGAAGCGCTACTGATGTAAAAGCGCTTAAAGATATGCGGAATATCTTCCTCGGCAATACCTGCTCCATTATCTGAAACGGAGAGGCGGAGGATAACATCCTCCATCCGGGGAATGAAGCTCATCTTAACAGCAATCTCACCACCGTTTGGCGTATATTTAAAGGCATTTGACAGCAGGTTGTAGAGAATCTTATCCAGCTTATCCGGGTCGAAGTAGGCCATGTAGCTCTGCTCGTCCGAGATAATGGAGAATTTGATATTCTTCTCTACCGTCAACGGTTGGAAGTTGGACTGGCAAATGCTATTGACAAATGCAATCACATCGCTCTCCTGAATCTTCAGCTTCATATTTCCGCTTTCTGTTTTCCGGAAAATAAGAATCTGCTGAATCAATCTTTTCAGGCGGTTGGCATTTGCCTTCATAATATCAAACTGCGCAGAGTCGCTTTTGTAGCGTTTTTGCAGCCCTTCGATAATCAGCATGATGATTGTTAACGGCGTCAGCAGTTCGTGGGAGATATTGGTAAAGTAGCGCAGCTTGATTTGCGCCAGCTCTTCCGACTTCAGCTTCTCGATGTTGGAAATCTTCAGTTCGTTACGGAGGCGGATACGGTTAACCACCATTCTTGACATAAAATAAGCCGCAGCACCCAGCAGTGCCAGGTAGATCAGATACGCCCACCATGTTTTGTAAGCCGGGGGAAGGATTTTGATCTCCAGCGAGGTAACTTTATCACTCCAGATGCCGTTTTCATCACAGGCTTTTACCAGAAACGTATAAGTTCCGGTAGGGAGGTTGGCATAGTTGACGAAGCGGCGGTTATTTCCAACATAAGTCCAGTCTTTATCAACGCCTGAAAGCATGTAAGCATACTGAATTTTCCCTGCTGATGCGATGTCAAGAGCCGAGAACTCAATACTCAGGTTACTTTCGTCGCTTTTCAGTACAACTCTGTTTTTACGTGCGTTGAAATGCTGGAAATCGGTATCGTCAAAGATTGATTTATTCTGAATCAGGATATCTGTCAATGCCACCTGTTGTTTACTTGAGTGAGAAGGGTTGATGTGGCTGGCCGGATTGAAGGCGCAGATACCGTTATTTCCACCATAGAGGATTTGGCCTGATTTGAGTTTCAGATGTGAGTCTTTGTAAAAGGAAGAGATCAGCATCCCGTCAGAATTGGAAAAATAGGTCGCAGTATGGGTTTGCGGATTGTACTTGATGATTTTTTTCACCGAAGTAATCCAAAGCATGCCGAAATCATCTTCCAGAATATCCATGATTCCCTCTTCGGTAATGCCGTAAAGACCGCTGATATCGGTAGCGGTATGCTCTTTGGCATTGTAAAAGTAGATACATCCCTCTTTTGTTCCGATATAGATATCGCCGTTTTTCGTACAGCAGATGCTTTGTACGCTCAGGCTTTGGTAGTTATCTATGGTCAGGTTTAACCGGGATGAGGTGTAGGTTATTTTCCCACCCTGATTCTGTGGGTGAAATATATAGACGCCCTCTTTTTCGGTTCCCACCCAGATGTTCTTCTCTTTGTCTTCGCAAATGGTATTTACAAACTCTAACCCGGGCGACATTTTTCGGATATCGGCATTACCTGACTGAATAAAAAGCCCACGGTTTGATCCGATCCATACATTTCCACGAGAGTCTTCGTAAAGCGTTGAAATACTATTTTCAGAGGAGTGTGTTTTATCCAGAGGCAAGGTTTTTACATAATCCAAATCTCCGGAGCTGCTTTTACGGAATGTCTGGATGTAGTTATCCCCTTCATTTGCCATCCAGATTTCATTGTTTTTTGAGATGTATTTCAAAGCACTGATGCTTCTCATGTTTTTGGCAACAGTGTTGGCGGGACGTTTGATATTGCCGCTTTTCAAATCAAACTGGAACAAACCGATCCGGTTGGCTACAATATAGATTTCGCCAGATGGTAGTTCGCAAAAACGGGTGATATAAGGGGCGAAATTGTAACTGCTGATAAACTCGCTCAACGGATAGTTGTTGATGACAAGCTTATTGAAGTCGAGCTTAAACAGACCATCACCAACAGAACCGAGCCACAAATTGCCCTTCCGGTCTTTGATGATTTCGTGAAATAGTTTATTGGAAGAGGAGGTGAAAAACTTATCTGCATCAGATACGACGTAGGAATTCGCGTTATCTTTGGAAATAAGGATTAAACCATTGAATGTGATAGCCCAGATGTATCCGTACTTGTCGTCCTGAACGATACTATATACAATATCATCTACCTTTTTAGACGATTGGGCTGAGACCGGCAAAGGGCGAACCGTGATTCTGTTAGCCGCATCGACTGTCATATTGAAAATGCCGTCGCCCCAGGTACAGACCCAGTAGAGTCCGCTCTTATCCTGCATAATGCGGAACGGATTATTAGATGCACCTATTTGAGGGGCAAATGAGATCTTCTTTCTCGATTTGTCTATCCAGCAAGCCCCGCCTTTCCAGGTTGAGAGCCAGATGCGACTCGCACGGTCTTCGAAAATCTGGCTGACTGAGTTGTATTTTAACTTTAAAGGAGAGTTTGCATCGGTGGAATACCGGATGTAATGTTCTGAATTGGGTTCAAAACACAATACCCCGTTATTGGATGTCGCTACCCAGATGTAGCCTTTAGAATCAATAACCAGGTTGTTGATTCGTTCTTTTTTAAGATAAGGATTATCGAGCGTGGTGATCGAATAGCTTTTCTTGTCAATAATATTAATACCTTCCAGCGTACCTACCCAGATCCGGTTATTATTGTCTTCGGCAATGCATTGAATTTCATTGTTGGTCAATTTGCCGGGAGTAAAAGCGCTCGAACGGAATACTTTCACATCGTAACCGTCAAAACGGCATAACCCGTCTTTGGTCCCAAACCACATGTAACCCTCCTTATCGTTAAAGATGCGGATGACAGAGTTGGATGGAAGCTTATCTGAGTAAGGAAAATTCTCGAAATGGAGACGGGAGGGCTCAGAAAATAGATTCTGAAAGAATACAACTAAAAGAAGAATAAGAAAACTTAGTCTGTATCTGATCATGGTCAATAAATGGTGATGGTGAATTTCACTGCAATATTACGAATTTATAAGGGGTTATCGGGATTTGAGCCTCTGAAAATTGCTTAATACAAAGTACTCCCCGGGGGATATTCGACTGCTTACTCAAGCAACAGAATAGATTTTTCCGTTGTATAATGTGTTATGTAATGAAACTGGCGAAAAATAAATCAGGAGAAGACGATCAATTCAGTTACAATAATAATTCGCCCTGAGATTAATGACAAAATGACCTGATAATGTACTATTCTGACTAATTACTGTATCTTGCTTTTTATTCAATTGCCCTAATTTTGTAATATCAATAGTTGTGCTTGATGATGAGAAAAGCATAATGTTTACAGGTTTTCAAATCTATCGTTGGAATCAAATTTAATCTATAATTAATCATTAACGTACATGAAAAAAGGTCAGTGGAAAAGAGCGCTTCTCTTTTTCTTATTATTTGCCGGCAAATTAATGAGTTCATTCGCTGGAGAATTGTTACCGGCATTACAGCCGAAAGATTTTGTGGCTTATCTTTTTGTCTATTTTACAGGAAATGCCAAAGCCGACGAGTCTATTCACTTTGCCGTCAGTAGCAATGGGTATAACTATTATGCGCTGAATAATAATCAGCCCGTACTGAATTCCGCAGCCATCAGTGAAACAGGAGGAGTACGCGATCCGCATATCCTGCGTGGCGAAGATGGTACATTCTACATGGTAGCGACGGATATGGTATGTGCCAAAGGTTGGGATTCCAACCGTGCTATGGTATTGTTGAAATCTGATAACCTGGTAAACTGGAAATCGACTGTAATCAATATTCAAAAGAAATATGCGGGGCAGGAAAACCTGAAACGCGTATGGGCTCCGCAAACGATTTATGATGCCAATGCAAAGAAATACCTGATCTACTGGTCAATGCAGTATAGTGGCGGACCGGATGTCATCTATTATGCTTATGCCAATAAAGATTTTACCGATCTTGAAGGTGAACCCAAACCGTTGTTTGTTCCGGCTGATAAGAAATCGTGTATCGACGGTGATATCGTTTATAAAGACTCTACCTTTTATCTGTTTTATAAAACCGAAGGCCACGGCAATGGCATCAAAAGAGCGACAACAAAAGATCTGACTTCCGGAAAATGGGAGGAATATGATAAATACCTTCAGCAGACACCAGAAGCTGTAGAAGGAGCCGGAACCTTTAAACTGAATAACACTAACGACTATGTCCTGATGTACGATATGTACATGAAAGGAAAATATCAGTTTACCAGAAGTTCGGATCTGACAAACTTTACGGTAATTGACCAGGATGTGACTATGGATTTCCATCCACGTCACGGAACGGTAATGCCTATTACCCGCCAGGAGCTGAATGCCCTGATTGCAAAATGGGGAAGACCTGCAAACTTCACATTTACTCAGAATAATCCGGTATTAACCGGTTACTTTGCCGACCCAGAAGTGCTTTACGCTAAAAAGACCGGCAAATATTATATTTATCCGACCAGTGATGGCTTTGACGGATGGAGTGGAACTTACTTCAAAACATTCTCATCTTCCGATTTGAAAAACTGGAAAGATGAAGGAGTTATCCTCGACCTGAAGAAAGATGTTTCCTGGGCAAATCGCAACGCGTGGGCTCCCTGTATCATTGAAATGGGCAAAGGCAAGAAGTATAGATACTATTATTATTTTACAGCTGCTCAGAAGATTGGAGTAGCAGTTGCGGATAATCCAACCGGTCCGTTTAAGGATTCAGGCAAACCGATTGTTGCAGAAAGACCTGCAGGCGTAAGAGGTGGTCAGGAGATTGACCCGGATGTTTTTCAGGATCCAGTCAGCAAAAAATGTTATCTTTACTGGGGGAACGGATATATGGCGGTTGCCGAATTGAACAAAGACATGGTTTCAATCAAAAAAGAGACAATCAAAACCATCAAGGTTGACCGTACTTTCCGCGAAGGAACTTATGTTTTCTACAGAAAAGGCACTTACTATTTCTTGTGGTCGGATGATGATACCCGCAGCCCGAACTATAAGGTTCGTTACGGTATGTCTAAGTCTCCTCTTGGTCCATTGGATATTCCGGCTAACAATATTGTCATTGCTAAAGCTCCGGAAAAAGGAATTTACGGAACCGGTCATAATTCTGTTTTGCAGATTCCTGGAAAAGACGAATGGTATATCGTTTACCACCGTTTCCCATATCCTGACGGAATCAAAATGGGGGATCCAGCAGGTTTCCACCGCGAAGTTTGCCTTGATAAGATGGAGTTCAATGAAGACGGAACCATCAAACAAGTTACACCGACTTTTTAATGTCTCAATCAAATTCATAAGAAAATGAGATTTCACCTGAAATTATTTTTGCTTGCGGGTTTCCTTTCAATGGGAATTGCGCAAGCAAATAATCAGGCTGCTTCTAATCCGGAAAACGATAATGTTTTCTGGTTGGAGCAGCCTGATTATGCTTTAAGCCCGAAGACGGGAATGACCCGCAAGCACTGGAAAGATGCCGCTCTTTATCTGTTGAAAGGAACATTCGGTTATGTCAAAACGATAGATGACCCGATGAAATTCCCCAAACAGCCGGGAAAAAGCTATCCGCAGAATGACAATCAGATTCCGACAGAGAAACTGGAAGGTCTTTGCCGTACGCTCTTTGTGGCTGCTCCTTTGCTGAAGGAAGATCCTAATCTGGAAATCAATGGAATCCGGGTAGGGGAATATTACCGCCATCAGATTCAGAATCTGATTGATCCGAATAGTCCGGCTTACATCAAACCCCGTTCTAAGAACGGTGGCCCAAGCCAGATACTGGTGGAGTTTGGTGGTCTTTCGGTAGCTCTTTTTGCCATCCCCAATATCTTGTGGGAGCCTCTGTCGAAAGAGCAGAAAGATGCCCTGGCATCGACCATGCTTAGCTATGGCGATGGCCCTACTGTCGATTCCAACTGGAAGTTCTTCAATATTTTCGTAATGAGTTTTTTCAAGAGCCAGGGATATACCGTCAATGATAAATTGCTGGAGGAGTATTTGCAAAAATCACTCAAAGCATATCGTGGCGAGGGTTGGTATAACGATAGCCCGGCTTTCGATTATTACAGCATGTGGGCATTCCAGATGTATGGCACGCTTTGGTCGGAGTTTTTCGGAAAGAAAAATTACCCGGAATATGCCAAGCAGTTTCAGCAAAACTTTTATGATCTGAAGGATAATTATCCTTACCTCTTTAGCCGTGATGGCAAAATGATTATGTGGGGACGTAGTATCTGTTACCGTACCGGAGCCATTGTGCCGTTTCCATTGATGGGCTTTTACAACCAACCGGATGTTAACTATGGCTGGATGCGCAGGATTGCCTCCGGGGTATTGCTCCAGTTCTTTCAAAATCCCGGTTTCCTCAAAGACGGAGTTCCTACTTTAGGCTTTTACGGTGCATTCGAACCGGCTGTACAGATATATAGTTGCCGGGGAAGTGCATATTGGTTGGCAAAAGCTTTTCTGGGACTTTTAGCTCCGGCCGATAGCCCTTTTTGGACGGCCAAAGAGAATGAAGGCCCATGGGAAAATGAACTTCAGATAGGTCAGGTTTATAATAAATTCGAGAAAGGGTCGAATATCCTGATTACCGACTATCCGAATATCGGAGCTTCAGAGGTACGTGCATGGTGTCATGAGAAGGTAAAAGACGACTGGCAGAAGTTCAGATCAACAGAAAATTACAACCGTCTCTCTTACAACAGCGCTTTTCCCTGGCAAGCTGATGGTGAAAACGGTGAAGTGGCGATGAACTATGTAATTAAAAACAAACAAAACAAATGGGAAGCTCTTCGTCTGTATGATTTCAGGAAATTTGAAAACGGAGTGTACTACCGTGATGTTATCCTAGAGACAAATCCGAACGTAAAACTACAGTTGGCGGATATTCCTCTTGCCAATGGCATTTTGCGAGTGGATCGGAATATCAGCACCGATACCGTAGATATGCGTTTAGGCCACTACGCACTGCCGGAGTTGAATACACCGATTCGTGAGGAAAGCCGGAAGGTAAACGGACATCAGGTGCGCATCATCAATAATGGCGAGTACCAGTTGGCGATGATACCGTTGAAGGGATGGGAGAAAATACAAAATGTTCGAGTCTCAGGATTACATCCGGTCAGCGATAAGAGTGCCGTGATTGATGTCTGCGGCCGCTTTATCCCCGGTGACAAGGGTAAGGGCGTTTACATCACTCTGATGCTTTGGAAAAGGGCAAATGAATTGTGGACTAATGACGAGCTGGATCCGGTGAAGAAGATTATCGGGTCAGGAGACGGACAGACCATTGAGGTACTCTTAAAAACGGGAGAAACTAAAACGGTGGTATTTTAAATATGTAAATTTTTGATTCATGGATAGTACAAAGGCAGGGGATATTCTTCTGCTTTTGTTTTTTACTTGAAGCAATGCCGGAAATGTTTTTGCTGAATAAAAATTAGCTCTTCTCAGAATCGAAATGCCATAATCGACGAAAAATAACTCGTTCTCAAACCTGTGACGCACTTAATTGACGAAAAAATGATTGCTCTCAAACCTTGATACACATAATTGACGAAAAAATAGTTGTTTTCAAACTGTGATGCAAGTAATCAGCCCCAAAATAACCGTTCTAAAATCAAAGAATAGTCGTTTGTCGAGTAATTGATAGTATCTCAAGCTGGAAAATGATTAGTTGACAAATAAACTTCAAGTCAATATTTGATCAGGTTGAGGGTCGCTGAAAAAATAGCGTTGCTGCAAAACAAATCTTTCCAGAGGATCACAAATGAAAACAGCCCTGGCAATATGTCATAGACACAATGCCAAGGCTGTTCTTTTTATAAACCTGAAGATTCTAAAAATCAGAATCCGCAATGTAAAGCTCTGATACCCCAGAATACCAATGCACTAACAATCCCTGCTGCCGGGATCGTTAATACCCATGCCGCTACGATACGGATTGCTGTTTCCCATTTTACACCAGCCAGATTCTGAACAGAACCTACGCCAATAATAGAACCGGAAATAGTGTGAGTAGTGGAAATCGGAATTCCCAAATGAGTAGCGATGAAGATTGAGCAGGAACCTGCTAACTCAGCACAGAACCCGTGAACAGGTTTCAACTGGGTCAGTTTCATACCCATGGTTTTTACAATTTTCCAACCGCCCATCATGGTGCCGGCTGCCATAGCGACCTGACAAGCCATAATAATCCAGAGTGTTTGGTTACCCATAGAAAGCTCAATATCAGGAGTGTAAATTTTACCGGCTACAAGAATAGCAACAATAACCCCCATTGTTTTCTGGGCATCATTGGCACCGTGGCTGATTGAGTAAAGAGCGGCTGATATCAGCTGTCCGGCACGGAAGGTTGTATCTACCTTTTTCGGAGTCCATTTATGCACCAACCAGATTACTCCTATCATTACAAAGAAACCTAAAACAACACCAACCAGTGGTGCAATAGGGATAAAAGCAGCTGTTTTAGTTACTACATCCCAGTTAATGACAGAAGTGCCTTTATATGCAAGTCCTGCACCCACCAAACCTCCAAGCAGTGCGTGAGAGGAACTGGCCGGAAGTCCGTACCACCAGGTGATAAGGTCCCAAATGATAGCTCCAAGCAGTCCTGCTAATACCACATAAATAAAAGCATTGTCGCCTTGGTCTATTTTAATGATTTTAGCAATAGTGTTTGCTACTTTGGGAGCAAAGATAAACATTGCAATAAAGTTGAAGAAAGCCGCCCACATCACGGCAAAGCGCGGCGAAAGCACGCGTGTGGAAACAATCGTGGCGATTGAGTTAGCCGCATCGTGAAAACCATTGATGACGTCAAAAATCAACGCCAGGGCAACAGTAATACATACGACTATAAAGATTGACCCCATAGATTCTTGTTTTTGTTAAATGAATGAACTGATTCTTCCAAAAAAATGAAGGAGTCGGGGATTATGATTGTTCAATGATTACAGTTTCGATGATGTTTGCTGCATGATTCAAACGGTCAACAGCGCGCTCCATACGTTCGAAGATTGATTTCCATTTCAGCAACATCATTACATCGTTTTGTGAAAACAATGCTGCTACTGCTTTACGGTTGATTTCGTCTGATTCATCTTCAAGATCGTGGATCAATACGCATTTTTCACGCATAACCTGATCGTTCTTTTTGATGTTTTTCAACCCGTGCATCGCAACGTCAAGTGCGTCAACTGCAGCAATAATCACTTTTGCAAATTCAAAAGTTTCATTGCGTACTTCTTCCACACCATAATTAGCAAAACGGTATGCTGATGAATTAATGTTGTCGGCAAAACCGTCAAGGCATTTCACCAGGTTAAAGATATCGTCACGATCGATTGGCGTAATAAATGTACGGTGCAAAAGATCAAGACAAACACGTGAGATGCGGTCTGCATCACGTTCCATTTTTTTGATACTTGTCGATGCTGATTCAAAGCTTTGCTTTCCTTCGACCATTTCAAGGAATGTACGACTGATGTTTTTGTTGATATCCATCAATTGATCGAAATAATCGAAAAAAGCGCCTTCTTTGGGCAAAAGTCCTCGTAACATAAATTTTTGTTTTTGGGTTTTTAAAAGCGACATCAAAGATAGGTATTTTATTCGTAACATCAATAAAATCAAGTTGTAACAGGTTTGTAACATCTCTTTCAGAACTGATAAAATGTGTGACAAAATGAAAGCTGGAACCCTCGAAATACCCCTTATAGCTAACCATTTGCGAATTTGTCAACAGGAAGTCCGAAGTTTCATCAAGGGGGACTTATCGCATGTTTAACAGCGTATTTTTTACATTCTTTATTATTCAGGTCGTGGATTATCAGAAGCCTAAAGCCTGGAAACAGGATGGTTAACCCACTTGAGCTTATCTTGCAAAATAAAAAATTCAACCCTCTATTATTCGTCTTTGTCGATTTTATTCATAAGTGTGCTGCATTAGTATTATATTTGCTTTGAATCACTTATAAATTGAATGAATTATGAAACTGTCAAAAGGTTGGATTGCATTAATTGTTATCGTTGGTCTTATTTTTATTTTGGGAACATGGATGTCGGGTACCTATAACGGTATGGTGACAAAGGATGAAGCTGTGGCCAAAGCCTGGTCGCAGGTAGAAAATGTCTATCAACGCCGCGCTGATCTTATTCCTAATCTTGTTAAAACGGTTGAAGGAGCTGCCAATTTTGAAAAATCGACATTGAAGGAGGTAATGGCAGCCAGGGCTAGTGCGACGTCTGTTAAGATAGACCCGACTCATTTGAATGAGTCGAATATTGCGGCTTTTCAAAAAGCTCAGGATGGTTTATCTTCAGCGTTAAGCAGATTGATGGTTGTAGTTGAGCGTTATCCTGAGCTCAAGGCAAACCAGAACTTTCTTGAGTTACAGGCACAACTGGAAGGCACTGAAAACCGCATCTCGGTTGAACGTGGGAAATTTAATGACGAAGTAAATGGATATAACAATGTAATTCGTCATTTTCCGGGAAATATCATGGCTGTAATGTTCAGTTTTGAGAAAAAAGGTTACTTCCAGGCTCAGGCAGGTGCGGAAAAGGCTCCGGGTGTGAGTTTTGATTTTGGGAAATAGGAGTATATTTATTCTGTCATGCTGAAATAAATGGTTTCGGCATGACTAAATCTAAATGAAAAACACATGGGAGCTTCCAGTTATTTTACAAAAGAACAACAGCATAAAATTACAGAGTCTATTCGGCAGGCTGAATTAGATACTTCCGGTGAGATTCGGGTCAGAATCGAACGATTTTGCAGAGAAGACGTACTCGATCATGCAGCCTGGCTATTCTATCAATTGGAGATGGAAAAGACAGTACAACGTAATGGCGTATTGATTTATGTCGCTGTAGAATCCCGAAAGTTTGCCGTAATAGGAGATAAAGGGATCAATTCCATTGTTCCTCCTGATTTCTGGGATAGTGTAAAAGAGATAATGCGGACTCAATTTGCTCAGGGCAATCTGACAGACGGTATTTCACTTGCAGTGCTTGAAGCCGGGAAATTACTGAAACAGCATTTCCAATACCGTAAAGATGATACAAATGAATTGCCTGATGATATTTCATTCGGGATTTAAAATAAACAAGATAATGAAACGTAGAAATATCAGATCTATTTTCCTGATGATGCTGGTTGGGGTGTTTGCGATAACCATTCAGGCGCAGATTCCTGCGAAGCCCAATCCGCCAAGGTTGGTCAATGATTTAGCGGGCATCTTTTCTGATGAACAACGACAGGAGTTGGAGCAGTCACTTGTCGCATTTAATGATAGCACCTCCAATGAAATTGTTATTGTAACAGTTAATGATTTGGGTGGTTATGATAAAATGACCTTTGCCCAGCAGATTGGTTCGAAATGGGGAGTGGGGAAGGCAAAACGCAATAATGGTATCGTGATTCTCCTGAAGCCTAAAAATGAAACCCGGGGCGAAGCCTTTATTGCAACCGGATACGGACTGGAAGGAGCATTGCCGGATGCCATCTGCAAGAGAATTGTAGAGAATGAAATGATACCTTATTTTCGCCGGAATGATTATTTCGGAGGTGTAGTCAGTGCATTGCGGGTGATTATGCCGGTTGCCCAAGGGGAGTACAAGTATAAAACAGAAAGTCCTAAAAAAGGAGGAGGCTCAGGAATCGGACTCGTCGTCATTATATTTGTCATTATCGTCATTGTGCTGATTAAAAGAGGGAATCGCGGCAATGATGATTTTACTGGTCGTGGAGGCGGAAGCTCAGGACCTGATCTTTGGACGATGATTTTCCTTGCCGGCATGGCTAATCGTAATCATAATGGCTCCTGGGGAAATTTTTCCGGAGGAGGTAGTAGTGATAGCGGTGGCGATTTTGGCGGTTTCGGTGGCGGTGACTTTGGTGGAGGAGGTGCCGGTGGTAGCTGGTAGATATAAAAAAGACCTTCAGCATGAACTGAAGGTCTTTCTTTTAGTATATCAATCTTTATTTCTTGATTTTTGCTAATGTTTCCGTTTTTGCTTTTTCAAAACGGCTCATCAGGTCATTGATAGTCTCTTTAACCGATGATATTTTGGGTGCAAGATAAGCATTACTACCTGCAAATGCATAACCATTGTCCAGATTTCCTTTGTAAGCATTGTAAAGTGCAACAATGATGCAATAAGGGCTTTTTTGGTAGTCGCAGGTTCTTAAGCACTGATAAGGGCATGATTTTGGTTTGGTCAAACCTTGTTTTACTTTTTCAAGGAAATTATTCTTTAAAGCACGACCTGGCATTCCCACCGGGCTCTGGATGATCTCAACATCATTTACATCTGCCTTTACATATGACATCTTGAATTTTTCGTCAGCATCACATTCGTGAGTAGTTACAAAACGGCTGGCAATTTGAACGCCTTTAGCGCCTTTCTGCATGATGTTGTACATATCTTCACCTGTGTAGATACCACCGGCAGCAATTACAGGAATTTCTACACCATATTTTTCTTCAAAAACGGCAACCTCTTTTACAACTTCCGGAATCAAGGTCTCCAGAGAGAAGTTAGGGTCGTGAATCTGATCGCTTTTAAAGCCAAGGTGACCACCAGCTTTAGGGCCTTCCACCACGATCATATCGGGTAGATAGTCGTACAAAGATTTCCATTTGTCACAGATCAGCTTGGCTGCTCTGGCAGAAGAAACAATAGGAACCAGCTTGGTTGTACAATCGGGAGTGCGATATTTGGGAAGATCCAATGGCAGTCCTGCTCCGGCAAAAATAATATCAGCTTTTTCCGCAATGGAGGTCTTAACCATATCCGCAAAGTTGGTAAGAGCCATCATTATGTTTACCCCGACTATACCGGATGTTTTTTCTTTTGCTTTTCTGATTTCTTCTTTGAGACCACAGATGCACGCTTCCATATAATCTTTAGCAGTGTTTCTGTAGATAAGACCAAGACCGGCGCATGAGATAACACCGATTCCACCTTCGTTAGCAACGGCAGATGCAAGTCCGTTTAATGAAATACCTACTCCCATACCTCCTTGAATAATAGGTACACGAGCCGTTAGGTTTCCGATTTTTAATGAATTCATATATTAAGATTAGATATAAACTGAGCAAAGTTACATATAAAAAATCACCTGTATTGATTCCGTTTTTGAAAGGGGTGATTTTTAACTGAATTTGGGGATAAATCCTTGTTAATTCGTTATTTATAGCACGTTTGTCAGTTTGTTATTCTGTAATGTTTTTGTATAAACAAAAAAAGCAAGCCTTTCGACTTGCTTTTTGCGGTATGGACGGGACTCGAACCCGCGACCCCCTGCGTGACAGGCAGGTATTCTAACCAGCTGAACTACCACACCGTTTGAGTTTTGTGATCCGCCTGGGGTTCGAACCCAGGACCCCAACATTAAAAGTGTTGTGCTCTACCAGCTGAGCTAGCGAATCATCGGGATTTCCTTTAGAAGGAAAAAATGTTTTTTGTGATCCGCCTGGGGTTCGAACCCAGGACCCCAACATTAAAAGTGTTGTGCTCTACCAGCTGAGCTAGCGAATCATCGGGATTTCCTTTAGAAGGAAAAAATGTTTTTTGTGATCCGCCTGGGGTTCGAACCCAGGACCCCAACATTAAAAGTGTTGTGCTCTACCAGCTGAGCTAGCGAATCATCAGTTGCTTTGTTTTTCAAAAGCGATGCAAAGGTAGGGGTTTATTTTTAATCTGCAAATGTTTTCGCTTAAAGATTTTCCTGGTTTTTGTGCTGAATATCTCTATTTGTCATGGAATCAGCATCGTAGGTGGATGGATTTTTTTTATCGATTTCGTGTAAAATGTATCTTTTGTAGTAACTCAGGCAAAGAGTTGTCGCAGGAAGTGCAATTATCAGACCGATCAAACCTAATAAACTACCCCAGATAGAAAGCGAAAGAAGGATGATTGCAGGGTTCAGTCCGGTTACCCGTCCCATTACGTTTGGCACAATAATCATATCTTCGATGCCTTGCACGATTGCCATAACTAAAAAAGCAAGACCTATAATTACCCAGAAACTTTCGTTGGTTTCTGCCGCTTTTAGCAAAGAAAGAAAGACAATGGGGAGTAGCCCAACGAATTTCATGTAGGGGATAAGGTTAAGTAAACCCATCAATAGACCCATAATAATACCTAGGGGCATCCCTATGATTTTAAATCCGATCGCCAGCAAAGTACCTACAATTAGAGAAACCAGAGCTTGCCCACGAAAATATCGGTTCATACCGTAACTTACATCAGAAATGATTTGTTCGACCAGATTTCTGTATCTTACGGGGAATAATTCTATAAAACCATTACTGATGCGGTCAAAATCTTTCAGAATAAATATGGTGTAAAGCAGGATGATTACAGATGCCAGTACACTCAAGACCAGGTTTAGAGAACTGGAGAGGAATTCCCAGAATCTGGGGGCGACCTGTTGAATTAATTGTTTAATATCTTCCTTTGTTAATGCTGAAAGAAGATAATCTAGACTGATATTATGTTTGAAATAAATGGTCCATTCAGCCGGAATCAGAGGTATTGGCCCTTTGCGGTTTTGGTATTCATTAATTAAAAGTTTTAATTTGTAAATTTCATCCGTAACCGATGGTGCTAGTAGCCAGGAAGCCCCGATTATGATGGATATTGCAAATATAATAGTGGCGATGATGGCAAGAATCCTGTTTTTGAACTTAAGCTTATTCTGAAAAAATCCAACCAATGGGTTCAGAAGGTATGCAATAAGCCACGCAATAAGAAATGGGAGTAGTGCTTCCTTTATCAGTATAAGAATATAAATAATAGCTATTGCAAATATTATACTGAAAAATATTCGCGAAACCCGGTCAAAGGTAAATGGTTTTCGAAGTTCTATCATAATAATGGATATAAGAAAAATGTGGTATATGATGCAGAAATCAAGAGGTAATTCCCCGCCTTATGTTGATGTTCATTGCAAAAATAATACTTTTGTCAGTCGGTTAGTTTCCTGTCATTGTTTTTCAAATATAAAATCAGACCACTATTTCTTTATGAACAGAAAAATACTCCTTACGGTTTCATCATTGTTTCTTTTCTTCAGTGGATTTGCGCAAAAGTCGGAGGCTTTGCAGCATTTTATCTCAAATAACTGTTTTTCATCAGCAGGCCTCTCAGTTACTGTTAAGAATGTTGGTAATGGAAATACAATTGTATCGCATAATTCTCAACTCAATCTTACACCAGCGTCTACACAGAAACTGCTTACGACTGCTACAGCGTTAGAGATGTTTGGTCCGGAGTTTCGTTTTGAAACCAAGGTATATTATAGCGGTAAGATCAGTTCGGCCGGAGTGTTGACCGGAGATATTGTCGTTAAAGGAAGTGGTGATCCTACTTTAGGGGCACAGTATTCCTCTCAGGGACAAAGTGCATTTTTTGATACTATTTTATCAGCCTTGAAACGTAACGGTATTCGCGAGATTTACGGTAAAATAATCGGTGATGAGAGACTTTATAATACGGAAATTGTGCCATGGAAAACTCCCTGGGAGGATATGGGGAACTATTATGCGGCCGGAGTTTCAGCGTTGAATTATTCGGATAATAGCTATAAGCTGACATTTAAGACCGGAGCAGCAGGAAGTCGTCCCCGGATTGTAGGTGTTGAACCGAAAGTGATAGGTCTAAAGTTTCAGAACTTTCTGATAGCAAAAGATAATGATAAAGATAGTGCATATCTGTATGGTATGCCATATTGCCATGAACGTTATATTTATGGTTCTGTTCCGGCCAATCAATCGTTTTTTTTCATAAAGGGGGATGTTCCTGATCCGGCTTTATTTGCGGTGCAATCTTTGGCCGTGTATTTAAGAAGTCGTGGGGTGAAAGTATCGGGGGAGGAGACTACCAGCCGGATTTTAGAGCAGCAGGGTAGTGCCATAATTCCCAACGGAGAGATCTTGTGTACTTTTAGATCAGACTCTTTGGGCGAAATTATAAAAGTGACTAATAAGAAAAGCTATAACTTTTACGCCGAAGCATTATTGCGACTTATAGCATCCAGGTATAGCAAAGACGGGTCCTTACCAGCTGGAATTGCAGCCGAAAAAGCTTTCTGGGATAAGAAAGGCCTTAATGCAGGGAAAATATTGATTTATGATGGTAGTGGTCTTGCTCCATCAAACAGGGTTAACTCCGGTTTTCTGGTTGATCTGTTGCGCTATATGATTACGCAAAGTCACAACAAAGAAAGTTATGTCCGGTCATTGGCTATTGCTGGAGAAGATGGTACGTTGAAGAGCTTTCTTGCGAATACAGCTTTAAAAGGGAAAGTAAAGGCAAAAAGCGGAAGTTTTGAAGGAGTGCTAACATACGCCGGTATAGTAAATAAGAATGGTTCGGAATATGTCTTTTGTGTAATGGTAAATGCTTTCACCTGTCAGACATCTGTCGTGAAAAGGGCCATTGAACAGTTTTTGATGGATTTATGATTGTCTTTTACGGGGTAATTTGCCCAAAGTCTATTCAGATTGGATAAAAATCTGATTCAAAAATATCAGTTTTCCGTTTTATACATTACTTTTGTTTATCTAACAACTCTATATTTTGTTCTTGAAAGGTTTATGGCCGAAAAAAGGAATATTGAAATGATTGTAAGGGAGCTTAAAGAATTGCAGTCTTTGAGTGATGCACTGGCAGTATGCAATCCATTGCCACAGTCCCTTTTACAACTGATTAAGGATAAAGCTCAAAGAGTCGTTACTCTTACGGAGCAGGTAATGACTCATTC
The DNA here is from genome assembly GCF_022808675.1 of Parabacteroides sp. FAFU027. Lineage (NCBI taxonomy): Bacteria > Pseudomonadati > Bacteroidota > Bacteroidia > Bacteroidales > Tannerellaceae > Parabacteroides > Parabacteroides sp. FAFU027. The sequence continues at coordinate 753,112 of NZ_JAKZKV010000001.1, read as the reverse complement.
CGGGGAGATTTCTGCTGATTTTTCCACATTGGAAGCTGTAGAAAAACCAATTAACGATGCCGCTCCAGTAAACAATGAGGATAAAGGGATTGTTTTGAATACAGTTTCTGAAGAATTTATTCAGCCGGAAGAGGTTTCGGTTTCAATGCCTGTCGTTCCTCCGGTTTCAGTTGAAGAGGTTTCTGAAAAATCGGTTTCCACTCTGGCTCAAAAACTGACTTTGAATGAACGCTTCAGATTTCTTAGGAATCTTTTTTCGGGAAATGAATCTCTGATGATGTCTGTTTTTGCAGAATTGGATAATAAATCCGGTTTGGACGAAATGGAAGAATACCTGAAAGTGAAATTTCAATGGGATTGGGAAAGTGCACCCGTTCTTGATTTTGTACAGTTTCTCGAACGAAACATTAAATAATTGCTGATGGCAAAATTGATTATTATACCTACGCCGATTGGCAATTTAGAAGATATTACGCTACGTGCGGTCAGATTATTGAAAGAGGTTGATTTGGTTTTAGCTGAGGATACCCGCACGACTGGGAATTTGTTGAGACATTTGGATATTTCTGTAAAAATGCAATCGCATCACAAGTTTAACGAGCATAAGACGATTGAACAAATCGTTAACCGGATAAATGCCGGAGAAAATGTGGCGCTTGTATCAGATGCCGGAACGCCTGCGATTTCGGATCCGGGATTTCTGGTTGTTCGTGAATGTGTAAAAGCCGGTATCGAGGTGGAGTGTCTGCCTGGCGCTACAGCTTTTGTTCCTGCGTTGGTTGTTTCTGGTTTACCCAATGACCGCTTTTGTTTTGAGGGGTTTCTTCCTCAGAAAAAAGGGCGGAATACGCGCCTTAAAGAGTTGGCGGAAGAGTCGCGAACCATTGTCTTTTATGAATCTCCATATCGTGTACTCAAGACATTGACTCAGATTGCCGAATTTTTCGGTTCAGAAAGAGCTGTTTCCGTTTCAAGAGAGTTGTCAAAGCTGCACGAGCAGACCGTCAGAGGTACATTGGCTGAAGTTATTGCTCATTTTGAACAAAATGAACCGCGCGGAGAATTTGTTATTATTGTAGGAGGAAAGCCTTCTGAAAAAGGAACAAAAGAACCCAAAGAATAATATGACATATCACCATTATTAATCTAAAATAGATACTAAGATGAAAAAGCTGCTTTTACCATTGCTTGCAGTAGCCCTGATGGTTGCTTCATGCGGAAAAAATTCTTCAGAGTATAAAACTCTGAAAGCTGAAAACGATTCGCTTAAACAACAACATGAGCAAGTCGTGAAAGAGTATGATGACGCACTTACCTTGATCAATGAGGTACAGGACGGGCTTGGCAAAATGAAAGATGCAGAGAATTACCTGAAAGTGCAGGGTGCCCAAGGTAAAGAACTGACTCCTTCTGCACGAGAGAAGATTGTAGGAGATATGAAATTTGTTTCTGAAACACTTCAAAAAAACAAAGAAAATCTGGATAAATTGAATGCGATGGTTAAAAATGGCCGCATTCAATCGGCACAGATGAAAAAGACCATTGAGAAGATGGTGGCCGAATTAGAAGAAAAAACCAAAGCTATTGCAGATCTTCAGGCTCAGTTGCAACAGAAAGATGTGAAAATTGGAGAATTGGTTGCTCAGACTGAAAATTTGACAGGACAGGTTACAAGCCTGACAACAGAATCAACAAAGCAGAAGGAGGAAATCGCATCACAGGATAAAGCCATCAATACAGCCTGGTATGTGTTCGGAACTAAAGCTGAGTTGAAAAAACAGAATGTAATCACCGGTGGGGGTTTGTTCAAGAAAGCAGATGTGATGAAAAAAGAGTTCAGTAAAGAATACTTCATCGCTATCGATATTCGTAATACTAAGTCTATTGAGCTTTTCTCTAAAAAGGCAAAATTCCTTACTACCCATCCGGCAGGAAGTTACTCTTTGGAAAAAGATAATTCCGGTATGTTGATTCTGAAAATTACTGACTATAAAGCATTCTGGAGCGTTTCTCGCTATCTCGTAATCCAGGTAGACTAAGAAAAGAACGTTCAGATAAATCTTTTAAAAGACCTGCTTTTTTGAGGAAAGGCAGGTCTTTCTATTGATATAAAATTGAAAGTAAGAAAACAGATAGGATTTTGATTTATATATAAATTGTTGACAATGAGGAAGTACAAAAGTGTATTTGTAGATCTTGATGATACGTTGTGGGATACCAAATCAAATTCAAGAGAGGGTATGACAGAAATCTTTTTTCAGTATAAACTGGAAGAATATTTTGAGAGTTTCGAACATTACTATGGGATTTATACGGAAAGAAACCAGGAATTGTGGCATCAGTACCATCATGGCCAGATTGGGAAACAATTTCTAATTAGTGAGCGGTTTCTTCACCCTTTGCGTTTTGCGGGTTTGGCTGACGAAAATCTTGCTATACAAATGAATAGCGATTATCTTGACGCTGTATCATCTAAAACCCAACTGATACCTAATGCAAAAGACCTTCTGGAGTATTTGTATCCCAAATACAGATTATTTGTTTTATCAAACGGTTTTAGGGATGTGCAGCAAAAAAAACTGGCTAATTCCGGTCTTCTGGGTTATTTTGAGAAAATCATTACTTCCGAAGATGTCGGGGTAAATAAGCCTTACCCTGGAATATTTGAGTATGCTCTCAAATCAACAAATTCCCGCAAAAAAGAGAGTATAATGATTGGTGATAATCCTGAAGCGGATATAGCGGGTGCCTATAACTACAAATTAGACCAAATCTATTTTATGAATTTTCAATGTCATTCACTTCCGTTTACTCCGACCTACTCTGTAGATACGCTTGATGAGGTGAAATCTATACTTTAATGCAGTTTATGCATTTCTGACATAAAGAAAGCCTGTTTTAATGCAAACTTTGTTCTGGTTGTACTGTTTCTAATAATAATTGAATATATTTGCTGACGTGTAAGTGATAGTGTGACAAAATGTTTTATAGTATGTGTATGTATAATGTATGATTCTGTATAAATAGACGTATTTAGTGTATTTGGGATAGTTGATATAAGTTTTAATTTAAAAGTGGTTTTATGAGAAAGTTGACGCTCTTCTTTCTATGTTTGATTGTAAACATAGCGCTCGTTTCTGCACAGACCAAGGTCAGTGGATTGGTCATATCTGCTGAAGATGGGCAACCCGTCATCGGAGCTTCGGTAGTCGTAAAGGGTACCAAAGTGGGGACTGTAACAGACCTGGACGGTCGTTTTAGTTTAAATGTTCCTTTCGGAACAAAGACTTTAGTCTTTAGGTACGTTGGGTTTGATTCAAAGGAAGAATCAGTTAAAGCCTCAATGCGTATTGTGATGCAGCCCTCTTCGCAGGCGTTAAGTGAAGTGGTTGTTACTGCCTTGGGCATAAAAAGATCAGAGAAAAGTCTCGGTTATGCAGCAACCACAATTTCTAATCAGCAATTGACTACTACAGGAGACCGAAGTGCGTTAAATGCACTTCAGGGAAAGGTCGCCGGTGTTGATATTTCTTCAGCGTCCGGCTCTCCGGGTGCATCTACACGTGTGATACTGAGAGGTTATTCATCGCTAAGATCAAATAATCAACCGTTATATGTAATTGATGGAGTGCCAGTCAGTAATGGAGTAGTAAATCAAACCGACATAAATGGAGGATATGATTTTGGGAACAGAGCCAATGATATCAATCCTGATGATATCGAGTCAATTACAGTTTTAAAAGGAGGTTCTGGTACAGCTCAATATGGTTCTAGAGCAGCAAACGGAGTTATTATTATTACTACAAAAAACGGATCAAAAGCTAATAATAAGGCGAAAATTGAAGTCTCATCAACGACAACTTTTGATACACCTTTGAAATTGCCATTGATGCAAAATGAATTCGGTCAGGGATGGTATGATGTAGGGGGAACAGCTACAAACCTAGAAGAAAATGGCAGTTGGGGACCTCGATTTGATGGGAAAATCAGAATTTGGGGACATGTTGTCGATAACCAACAACAGATTAAACCCTATGTTGCACTACCTAGTAATATCAAAGACTTTTTTGATGTTGGTGTAACTACCAATAATAGCTTTTCGTTGTCCAATGGTGATAAGGACAAAAGCTATTTTATTTCATATGCCAACATCAATAATGATGGAATAATGCCTTCCAATGCAGATTCGTATAAAAGAAATAATCTTTCATTGAGAGGTTCTTCTACTTTTTTGAAAAACCTGACACTCTCCGGTTCACTTAACTATGTGAGAAAGGATACAAAATTCGTCCCAACCGGTCAGGAGCAGTCTGTATTAGACGCTATTTGGCAGAGTGCGCGTGATATCAGCCTTGTTGACTTGAAAGATTACAATAACAAGTTTAACAACGTGGATAATTATTATACTGTGTACGCTCAGAATCCATATTATGTGTTGAATGAGCACGGCAATAAATTTATGGAAAACAGAGTCTATGGCAATACGGCTTTAGACGCTAAGATTTTACCATGGTTGACAGCCACTTTCAGAATCGGAGAAGATGCCTCTAACAGTACCTTGAAAACCTGGCGGGCAATAACCAAATCTACAAGAGCAGATTATAACAAAGAAGTAGGTCGGGTAGGGGAAAACTCTTACTATGCATCTGAGTTTAATACTGATTTCCTATTGAAAATTGAAAAGAAGTTACAAGATAAAGTTTCTTTGAATGCAATTCTGGGGCATAACTTTAATCAACGGGATACCAGAGTTCAGACTGCAGAAGTGGTCGGTCTTGATATTCCCAATTATTATAATCTGTCAAATAGTTCATCTACACCTTCTGTTACCGCAACTACAACTCAAAGGCGGTTGGTTGGTGTATATGGTAGCTTTGACCTGGGATACAAAGATTGGTTATTCCTAAACTTTTCTGCCAGAAATGACTGGTCTTCAACGCTTCCCGTTAATAATAGATCGTTTTTCTTTCCAGGAGGAAGTCTCAGTGTTGTATTTACTGAGTTGATGGGTAAATCTGTGCAAAATATTCTATCTTATGGAAAGATACGGGCAGGTATAGCACAGACAGGTAATGATGCTGATCCTTATTTGATTAATTCTGTATTGGTTCAAACAACCCATACGGATGGATACAGATCTCTGGAATATCCCTTGGCTGGTTCGATAAATGGTTTCTCTGTATCCAACAGAATAGGAAGTGATAAATTGAAGCCAGAGATTTCAACCGATATGGAGATTGGAACTGAATTGAAGTTCCTGGATAATCGATATGGTATGGATATTGCTCTCTATAATAAGACTATTACCGATTTGATATGGCAAGCATCCATTCCGGCTAGTACTGGATATACAAGCATGATGATGAACCTTGGTAAAATAACGAATAAAGGGGTAGAAATCAGTGTGAGTGTGATACCGGTTAAAGTAAAAGATCTTGAATGGGAGGTTTTTGCCAATTATACAAGAAACATCAACAAACTAGTGAAACTAACCGAAGGTCTTGACCAAATTTCATTAGGAGGAACCAGCTCCATCAACTATATGGCCAGACCTGGTTATGAATTAGGATTATTTGAAGGAAATGTATTAGAGACAGATCCGGATGGTCATACAGTAGTGGATGCTCAGGGACTTCCAATTTTCAAATCAGAGAAAGGCTATCTTGGTTCATCGCAAAGTAAGTATAGGATAGGTGGCGGAACTTCCATTAAATTTAAAGGGATTACTCTCAAAACGGTATTTGATTTTAGAAAAGGAGGGCATCTCTATTCCAGGACTAAAGAAATTCTGTACTTTACCGGTAATGCTCCGCAAACAACCTATAATGACCGTCAACCATTCATTATTCCAAATTCAGTCCAGTTGGTTGATGGAAAGTATGTTGAAAATACAACTCCAATTGCCGGATGGGATCATAATCTTAATTTGTACTACAATCAAACATATAATGCAGGTATTGGAGGTGCATATGCTTTGGTAGACAGGACTTTCCTGAAAATGCGGGAATTAAGTTTATCATATGCTATTCCTAAGTCAGTTTTGGCATCGTCATTCATTAATTCCGCAGAGATCGCTTTGGTTGGACGGAATCTATTCATATGGACACCCAAGTCTAATATTTTTACAGATCCGGAGCAAACGACTTTTGGTAATGACATTGAAGCCGGTTTTGGTGATTATGGTGCAACACCTTCTACTAAAAGCCTGGGATTTAGCGTGAAATTAGGATTTTAATCTATAAAAAATAAACCTTATGAATAAGATAATATATAAGTACTTGCTGGTTTTGATAAGTACGTTTTCATTACTGGGATGTAGTGATAAATTCTGGGATATAAATACAGATCCCAATAATCCATCTGTGGTTACACCTGCTTTAGCATTACCCAGTGGAATATCAGGTAGTGTCTTTGTTATAGGAGGATATTATCACGCATTAGGAAGTTTCTGGACACAACAATATGCACAGGCTCCTGCGGCGTCACAATGGTTAGAATGGGAATCATATAACCTGACTGATGATGATTTTGACAGACAGTTTACTACTATGTATTCCGGTGCATTAACCGACCTACAATATGTGAGAGAGCAGGCTAAGAATTCGTCTAGTTGGCCATATTATTCAATTGCAACCCTGGTTCAGGCTTACGATTTTCAGGTGTTGGCTGACTTGTATGATCAAATACCTTTTACAGAGGCTTTAAAAGGATCAACTATTTTACAACCGAAATATGATAAGGGGGCTTTAGTTTATGATAGCTTATTTGCCCGGATCGATGATGCAATATCCCGGAACTTAACTAATGTTCCTGCTTCCCTCGAAACGTCTGACGTATTATTAGGTGGAGATATGGATGCATGGATCGCGTTTGGAAATACACTTAAACTTAAAATGTATCTGAGGTATGTGAATGTAGATCCTAATAAATATAAGAGCCAAATCATTGCGCTTTTAAACGAAAATAATTTCTTAACGAAAGATGTCCGTTTTACGGCATTCAAAGCGCAGGAAACCGGATATAATCCCTTCTATAATACTTTTGTTGATCGTCTGGCAGGAAATATTGTCGCTAATAAAACATTGGTAAATTATCTGGAGAATAATAATGATCCAAGACTTCAAAAATTTTTCAATGCTTCTGTGACGGGTTCAATTTATGCCAGTGTTGCTACAGGTGAGTCTAAAACCTTATTGGGAACGATTAATAACTACGCCACACCTAATATTGGACAAATAGATCCGGTTTATTTATTTACTAAAGAAGAGGTTTTGTTTATGATTGCGGAAGCTCAGGCCAGATATAAAACGTCAGCAGAAGCCCAAGCGACTTATCTGAAGGGCATTAAAGCATCATTGAGTAGATATGGACTTCCAGAGGACACTGTTTCATATTCATATAATGGAATAAAGTCAATTATTGAACAGAAATGGATTGCAGCAACAAACCTGAGAGCCATTGAAGCTTACTTTGATTTTAACAGGACTGGTTACCCTGACTTTTTTAGTACGTCATTAACCTCTGTTTTATCCGGCAATGCTAGACCAAAACGTCTGTTCTTTCCGGCAACAGAGAGAAAGACTAATGCAAATACACCTGATAGAGTTCCTCTTACAGAGAAAGTCTGGTGGGGACTATAACTTCTAAAACTGACTAGATATGAAAAAAATAATTATGATCATAAGTTTGTTAGGAGCTATTATGGCTTCTTGCAATAAGGACTCTGAAGGAGTTTCAACAATGACTACTTATCCGACTGTCGAGTTGAAGGGCGATGAGGCGTTGACTATTCTTGTAGGAGGCTCTTATACAGAATCAGGCGTAATCGCTAAAGAGGGCGATACCGATATTAGTAGCACTGTGGTCATTGATGGCGCTGTCAACACATCTACCCCAGGCGTTTATACTATTAAATATACTGCGACAAATAAAGATGGCTTTACGGCTACAGCCAGACGCTATGTTGGTGTAATAACAGCAGAAGCTGCCGCTATGGATATTTCAGGAACTTACAAGCGAAATGCTGGAGCTTTGGGGTTGGTGAGTGTGACAAAGACAAATTATCCGGGGCTTTATATCAATAATAATCCGGGAGGAGCCAAAAATTCGGATGGTACAAACGTCAGTGATATTTATGTTTATATGTTCCAGACGAAAGCGACTGTAGTGAATGCTCCATCTCAGGATACTAAGGTTGGTGAATTTGCCTGTATAAATGGAGTCTATGATGCAACCAATAATCTGTTTAAATGGGTATGTGTAAATTCTGGTTACGGAACGGCTTTACGTACTTTCATCAAGCAATAATAATAAAAAGTATAGTCTTATGAAAAAAATAAATTATCTATTGTTGACATTGTTCATGCTATTGGCTCTTTCTTGTGAGCAGGAATATAAAAAAGAGTACAGCTGGGCATATCCTTTGTCTGGAGACTGGATGCTTAAAGAGTATGTAGATGGAGTTGCCAGTGGATCTCCGTTTGAAATAAAGATCTATAACTCTTCATTTGGGAAAGATTCAATTTGGATTGATGATTATGGTACCGGAGTTGCAAGTGCCAGTCAATATGGTAATTATTGGACAATGAAATTCAAGGCAAAAGCGGATATGACTTCCAAAACATTTCAAACAGGTTTGTCAACATCTGTAATTCCGGGATATGGCATCGGGATTAAAGTCGCTAATGGAAAAGTCATAAACAATGACAGTATCTATTTTGAAATAATGTTTGAAGACGATGCTACTCCATATGGCGTTACTCATGTTTTAGCAGGGCACAGATCAACCTCGTATGAAGAATACATGAATCATTAAGTGATTCAGGAAATGATAACCAATAAAAAAAGGCATTGAAAAATGCCTTTTTTTATTGGTCGATTTTTAAGCTGATATTTATATAATAGCTTTGGGCTTGGTCAATGCTCTATAAATCAGATAACACCCAATAATTATAAACGGCAGACTCAACAATTGGCCCATATTTAATAGCATATTAGCCTCAAATGCTTCCTGGTCGTTCTTGATAAATTCTATAAAGAAACGGGTTAGGAATATCCCATTCAGGAAGATGCCGAATATAAGCCCTTCTTTTTGCCACGCCTTCTTTTTGAAATAAAGGTTCATCAACAAGATAAAAACAAGGATATAGCACACAGCTTCATAGATCTGAGTCGGATGTGACGGATCGGAGAAAATTGGTTCTGCCCCATGTCTCCAGGCCTGAAGATTGGTCACATAGCGGAATGCCCAGGGCAAATTGGTTGCATGGCCATAAATTTCGTGATTGAATAGGTTGCCGAGACGAATTAATGCACCAACTAACGCTACAGGTACAACCAGACGGTCAAATGTAAAGAGCATACTCCGGTGCGTTACCTTCTTTGAATAGATCCAAATGGCAATGATAATACCGATTGCTCCTCCATGGCTGGCCAGTCCGCCTTCCCAGATTTTGAAAATTTCGATCGGATTAGCCGAATAGTAATCCCAGGCATAAAAGAGACAATGTCCCAAACGGGCACCTATCACCGTTCCGGCGATGACATAGATAAACAGGCTGTCGAGCCATTTCAGGTCGATATTTTCCTGCTTAAACATTTTCTCTACAATCTTGTATCCGATCCAGAATCCAATGGCAAACATCAGTCCGTACCAACGGATTTCACGGCCCAGGATATTGACAATGGCCGGATCTACAGTCCAGGTAATATAATTCAGCATAGTGGTATTGGTTTAACGTAAAAAGAGTTGTGAGCGGCAAAGATAAAATTTACCCTGTTAACTCACAACTCTTTATATTATTTGTTTCTGATTTCCTCAGCTTAGTAGGCGGATTCAAATTGTCGCAGGAACCGCACATCATTTTCGGAGAACATCCGGAGATCTTTTACCTGGTATTTCAGGTTGGTGATACGTTCGATACCCATACCGAGGGCATATCCGGTGTATTCTTTGCTGTCTATACCGCAAGCTTCCAATACGTTCGGATCCACCATGCCACAACCTAGGATTTCTACCCATCCGGTATGTTTGCAGAATGGACAGCCTTTTCCTCCGCAAAGGTTACAGGAGATATCCATTTCAGCCGATGGCTCTGTAAACGGGAAGTAAGACGGGCGGAGACGAATTTTGGTTTCGGTTCCGAACATCTCCTTTGCAAAGTATAATAAAGCCTGTTTCAGGTCAGCAAATGAAACGTTTTTATCCACATACAGCGCTTCTACCTGGTGGAAGAAACAGTGTGCACGGTACGAAATCGCTTCGTTGCGATACACGCGTCCCGGGCAAATGATACGGATAGGCGGTTGGGTTTTCTCCATGACGCGAGTCTGAACAGAAGAGGTGTGTGTGCGAAGCAACACGTCCGGACTACGCTGGATGAAAAAAGTGTCCTGCATATCACGTGCAGGGTGGTCTTCGGCAAAGTTGAGTGAAGAAAATACGTGCCAGTCATCTTCGATTTCAGGCCCTTCGGCAATGGTAAATCCAAGACGGGCAAAAATATCGCAAATTTCGTTTTTGACGATAGAAAGCGGGTGGCGTGTACCTAATGCAATCGGATAGGCCGTGCGGGTCAGGTCTTCTTCTACGCTGCCCAGGTTTTGGCTTTCCAATACTTCTTTGAGCGTATTGATTTTTTCCTGCGCCTTATCTTTCAGTTGATTGATAAGCTGTCCAACTTCACGTTTTTGTTCAGCCGGAACATTTCGAAAATCATTCATCAGGCTGGTGATTTCGCCCTTTTTACTGAGGTATTTGATACGCAACGCTTCTACCTCGTCAAGGTTTGCAGCGGTGAGGTTGGATATTTCGTCGAGCAACGATTTAATTTTGTCAATCATAATCATCGTGTTTTCTGATTCAGAGTGCAAAAGTACAAAATTAAGTTACACGTATGTCTTTGCTAAATGAAAAAAGCTTCTCTTCTGGTGAATCTTGAACCGGATAGGTGCAATATGTCAGAATCAAAAGCGAAATGTGCTGCAAATCATCGTTTTTGTTGCTAACTTTCTTTAGTATATTAGCGGAAAAGTGCGAATAAAAATTATCTTTGCACTATGAAACGAAGGTGGATCCGCAATTCGGTGTTTATTAGCCGTAGCAAATGGATTTATCGAGAGTTTCCCATCTGTTTCAAAGATTAAATTATTCGGATGAAGCTTCTGATATCACATATTGAATACCTGTTAACCGAGAATGATTGCGTGATTGTTCCCGGCTGGGGTGGTTTTGTGGTACAGCAGCATAATGCGTTGATTACAGAATCAAGCATTCTGCCTCCATCGCGGGAGATCTGTTTTAATCCGGGTTTGGTGCATGATGACGGGATTCTCATCTCATCAATTTCTCAAACGCAGGGGATCAGCTATTCTGAAGCACGGCGTCTGTTGAATAATGAGGTCGGGATTTTCAATGCCGAATTATCTCATCAAAAGAGTATTGAATTTGGGGAAATAGGAAAGTTCTCTTTCGATGAAGAGCAAACTTTGCTATTTGAACCAAAAGATAATGTTTCCACAGACCTTGAATGTTTGGGTTTTGCTCCGCTGCAATTGAAAACATTGGATCAGATTCAGCAAAAAGCAAAACCACAACCAGCCGAGCGCAAACCGTTTGCTGAGCAGGAGGGAGATATTATTCATATCCGTTTCAGTAAGCGCAAAATGCTTCGGGCTATGGCTTCTGCTGCGGCGATAATGATATTGTGGGTGTTTTCATCTCCGGTAAAGGATCAACGCTCAAACATCAGTTGTGCAGGTATGATTTCGCGGTTGGAGTTTTCGAAACCACATTCCCCTGTAACGCCTTCGGTCAAGAAAGATACGGTCATAATGAAGGATACAGTCGTCGTGGAGAAAAAGATAGAACAAGCAGTCGAACCTAGGGATTCCGTAGTCGAAGAGTTGCACTATTTTATCGTGCTGGGTAGTTTCCAGACCGAACATGCAGCTAACCGGCATAAAGAACAGCTTTCAGAGTTGGGTGTCCCTCATGTTGGAGTGAAAAAGATGGGAAGCAAGATGCGTACCTATCTGAAGGGATTTGCTGATAAGGATTCTGCCATGAAATATCTGAACAAGATCAGGGATGACCGGGAGGAGTATAAAGAGGCTTGGTTATATTGTATGAAATAGATTTTAAGTTTATTATATCAGAGTACCTTCTGCGATTGCAGGGGGTATTTTTTTACCAGTAAATGAGAATAAAAAAGCCGGACTAAATCCGGCTTTTATTTCTTAAATGTAATTTTAGCTCTGCAAATTGACCGGGAGTTATGTCCCGTGATTTCGATCTGAGTTTCGTGATCGGAGGCTGTTGCCCGGTGAAAATGAAGCTTATCTCCGGGTTTTGATTCCGACATGAATGTGATGTCAAATCTGTTTAGTTCTCCGATTTGCTTAATGTCTGATGAAAACAGGTTAATGATATGCTCCACATACTTGCAGGTATTGACATGTCCGTTGAAATCCAAATCTGAATATTTCACATCATGAAAATATTCCGGTTCGCTTGATACAATCCCGATTTTGCCAGGTTTATCGATTGGACACTCTTTGTCAACTTTGTGATTGCTGATGTCGCTTACAGCTGTTAGATCTGCAGCCTTTCGGGTGTTCAGGTCTATCATTGACCACACAGTGCGTGCGTAACCTAAAATTTCACCTTTTTGATTCTGAAAACAGAAATTCCGGGTAGAGAAATGTTTATTCAAATCTTCAACCCAGGTCTGAATAACAATATGGTCATAGATTTCAGGAAAGCTCTCCAACTCAATAGCAGCTCTGGCTAATACCCAGGAACAGTTCCCTGCATTTAAATGGCGGAGCCCCCAGCCTCGTTCGTCAGCATGGTATCCGGCGCAGTCAAGCATCTTTCGCACGAGTACCGGTAACGGATATTTTCCAAAAATATCGACGTCTCCCGCTTCTATACTAAAGGTGTAACTACCTATCCGGTTCATTAGTCTGCTTTTTCAGCCCTCTTTTCAAGGAAATTACTCAGCAGCTCCTTTGAGCTCTTGGTAATGGCAATCCGTCCTGAACGAACAAACTGCATTACTCCGTATTGTTTCAGCTCTTCAAAGAATAACTGGGTATCTTCCGTATGTCCTGTAAGTTCAAGTACGGCGTAATCGCGGTTGATTTCCAGAAAACGGGCATTGTACTTACGAACCAGATTTTCCACTTCTACATGGTCAACGATGATGTTGGTTGCCACTTTGTAGAGTGCAATTTCCTGATAAATAACCTCTTCATCAGTATAGAAGTAAGCTTTAACCACATCTACGCGCTTTTCGATCTGCTTAACCACTTTATCCACCATGTCTTTGGTTGAGAAAACGGTGATGGTGTATTTGTGGATACCCTCGATCGAAGAGGCAGAAACGGTCAGGCTTTCAATATTGATCTGACGACGTGTGAATATATTCGAAACCTGGCTCAGGAGTCCGGGTTGGTTTTCCGAAAAAACGATGATAGTAAATAGTTCCATAATTCGGTGCAAAGTTTAATGTTCTACGTTACCGTTATTGGTGGGATTATTTATCACCCAGTAAAATGTTAGAAATAGATGCTCCGGTAGGGATCATCGGATAAACCATACCTTTGGTTTCAACTTTCACCTCAAGCAAATAGGGCTGGTCATCGCTGAGCATCTCGGCAATGGCGCCATCAAGATCCTCACGCTGAGAAACCGAACGACCTTTGATCCCGTATGCTTGGGCAATCATGATGAAATCCGGATTCTTCATGTGGGTTTCCGAGTAACGGTCATTGAAGAAGAGTTCCTGCCACTGGCGTACCATACCTAGGAAGTTATTATTCAGGATAATCATTTTCACACCTGTACCTTCCTGCAGTATAGTTCCCAGCTCCTGGATGGTCATTTGCATACCACCGTCACCGGTAAAGAGACAAACAGTACGGTCTGGTGCTCCGATTTTAGCCCCGATAGCAGCCGGAAGTCCGAATCCCATCGTGCCCAATCCGCCCGATGTAACCATGCTGCGGGATTGGGTAAATTTGAAATAACGGGAAGCCATCATTTGGTTCTGACCTACGTCGGTTACCAATACCGCTTTGTTTTCGGTGGCTTCCGAAACTTTACGGATTACTTCACCCATGGAGATTTCGTGACTTGTCGGATTAAGTTCCGGTTCGATTACTTTCTCTTGTTCGGTTTGTTCGTATTCGGTGAATGAATCAATCCATTCGGTATGTTTAGCTGCATTCAGTTTTTCGGTAACCAATTCCAATGTTTGTTTGGCATCACCCAATACAGCTACTTCCGCTTTTACATTCTTGTTGATCTCAGCCGGGTCAATGTCGAAGTGAATCACACGGGCCTGTTTGGCATAAGTGTTCAAATCACTCGTTACACGGTCGTCAAAACGCATACCGATAGCGATCAAAACATCGCATTCGTTGGTTTTTATGTTTGGACCGATGTTTCCGTGCATTCCCAGCATACCTTTGTTCAGACGGTGCTCAGTCGGCATTGCAGACGAACCAAGCAAAGTCCATCCCGCAGGAATGTCTGCTTTTTCAAGGAAGGCATTCAACTCTTTTTCAGCATTGGCAAGGATAACCCCCTGGCCAATCAATGCAAAAGGTTTTTTTGCTGAGTTGATCAACGCAGCAGCAGCTTCAATGGACCATGGTTCCACATCTGGTACCGGAACGAAGCTGCGGATGAAGGTGCATTTTTTATAGCTATATTCGAGTTTTGCGATTTGAGCGTTTTTAGCAAAGTCAATCACAACAGGACCCGGACGGCCTTCTCGTGCGATATAAAATGCACGGGCAATTGCACCGGGGAGATCTTCTGCATTGCGTACCTGGTAGCTCCATTTGGTAATAGGCTGGGTAATACTTACTACATCCGTTTCCTGGAATGCGTCTGTTCCCAATAGTGCAGCTCCTACCTGACCGATGATGACAACCATAGGTGTGCTATCAATCATGGCATCGGCAATACCGGTAATGGCATTTGTTGCTGCCGGACCGGAAGTAACAAGTGCGACACCTGTTTTACCACTAACGCGGGCATATCCTTGTGCCGCATGGGTTGCACCTTGTTCGTGACGAACCAAAATGTGTTTGATTTTATCCTGATGGTCGTGTAAAGCATCGTAAACCGGCATGATGGCACCGCCGGGATATCCAAAGATGGTATCAACCCCTTCATGGATCAGTGATCTCATTAATGCTTCCGCGCCTGAAATTAGTTCTTTGCTCATAGCAGATCCCTTTCTGATTTTATCGTTTGGGAAAATAGTTAAAACTTGATGTTATTGTAGCCCTAACAGGTTTTAAAAACCTGTTAGGTTTTAACTGAATGTTCTCAGTTATGAATTCTTTAAGATAGAATTTTATTCCACAATTCTTACAGCACCCATATCAGCCGAAGCTACCATGCTGGCGTAAGCGCGGAGTGCTTTAGAAACAACGCGGTTTCTGTCTTTGGGTTTAAAGGCATCTTTACCTCGTGCTTCTTCGGCTTTGCGTCTTTCGGCTAACTCCTCGTCACTGACCAACAGGTTGATAGAACGGGCCGGGATGTTGATCTCGATGATATCGCCTGTCTGAACCAAGCCGATATTACCGCCCGAAGCTGCTTCCGGAGAGATGTGGCCGATAGAAAGACCTGAAGTACCTCCGGAGAAGCGACCGTCGGTAATCAACGCACACTCTTTACCGAGGTGGCGTGATTTGATGTATGAGGTCGGATAAAGCATCTCCTGCATACCCGGGCCGCCTTTAGGCCCTTCGTGAGTGATCACCACGACGTCTCCGGCTTGTACTGTTCCTCTCAGGATTCCATCACAGGCTGTATCCTGCGATGTGAATACTTTCGCCGTTCCTTTGAAAAGGAAGCAGCTTTCATCTACTCCGGCGGTCTTAACCACACAGCCGTTGAGCGCGATGTTTCCGAAAAGGACAGCCAAACCGCCGTCTTTTACATAAGCGTTATCGTAATTGCGGATACAGCCGTTTACACGGTCAGTATCCAGCTCTTTGTATTTAGAATCTTGTGAACCCATCACCAGATTGAAGCGGTGAGCAGGGGCACTTTTGTATTTGTCAATGGCAACCTCGGTAACATTCGGGCTGTTGATGTCAAATTTGTCGATCGCTTCGCCCAATGTCAGACCGTCAGCACGACTTACATTTGTGTCAATCAATCCGATTTTGTTCAACTCCGACATGATGGCCATGATACCTCCGGCACGGTTAACGTCCTGAATGTGGTACTTCTGCGAGTTTGGAGCTACTTTGCACAAACAAGGAGTTTTGCGTGAAAGTGCGTCAATGTCAGCCATTTTGAAATCAACTTCCGCTTCGTTGGCAATAGCAAGGAGGTGAAGAACCGTGTTGGTAGAACCACCCATGGCAATATCGAGTGCCATCGCATTCATAAAGGCAGAACGGGTAGCGATAGAGCGTGGCAATACGCTGTCGTCTCCGTCGCGGTAATATTTGTATGCGTTTTCAACGATCAGCTTGGCTGCGTCAACAAACAGTTGGGTACGGTTGGCGTGAGTAGCCACGATAGTACCGTTACCCGGCAGGGCCAGACCGATGGCTTCGTTGAGGCAGTTCATCGAGTTGGCGGTAAACATTCCCGAACAGCTACCACAGGTAGGACAGGCCGAAGCCTCTACTTTAGCTACTTGTTCATCGCTAACGCTGTCGTCAGCTGCCTGTACCATGGCGTCGATCAGGTCAAGGTGTTTGCCGTCGAGCTCTCCGGCTTCCATCGGACCACCTGATACGAAAACTGCAGGGATATTGAGGCGCATAGCAGCCATCAGCATACCCGGAGTGATCTTGTCACAGTTGGAGATACACACCATAGCATCGGCTTTGTGTGCATTAACCATATATTCAACGCTGTCGGCAATCAGGTCGCGTGAAGGGAGGGAATATAGCATACCGTCGTGTCCCATTGCGATTCCATCGTCGATAGCGATGGTGTTGAATTCAGCAGCAAAGCAGCCCAGTTTTTCGATTTCGGCTTTCACCTTTTGTCCGATTTCGTGAAGGTGGACGTGTCCCGGTACAAACTGAGTAAATGAGTTGACTATGGCGATGATAGGTTTGCCTAATTGTTCACTTTTCATCCCGTTGGCTTTCCAGAGAGAGCGTGCACCGGCCATTCTGCGGCCTTGTGTGCTGAACGAACTGCGTAACTGATTTTTCATTGTTTGTTTGAATTTAATCGGCGGTCAGAATCTTTTTCTGGGGAGTTGTTCCCGATTGATAAAGAGCTGTTTGCCACGTATAATTTCGATGTTTCTATGTAAATCCTGTTATGTTGGATGACTATTTTAACAGTCGGCCATTTTTGCCGTGCAAAAATACGGATTAAAACTGAAAAAGCCTTTCCCGACAACGAGAAAGGCTTTGACAATAACTGCTTATAGTTCTTTTAACTACATACCTTTCTCATTTGCGTTTCCAGACCACTAGAACGACATTAACAGAGACGATATGTAAGTTGTAAATCATTATGCTTTGATTCTTTGATTTTGCAAATATAGCGATTCTATTTATTCTTCCAAATTTTCTGTTAGAAAAATGTTGTTATTTCTGCGAAACTGAAAGTTGGGGCGTGGTATTTGTTTGATATTATAAATGATGGAAGGTTTCATTCAGTATTATAGCCAGAATGTAATCATTGATACTCAAGTTTGCAAAGATTGAAAACTGATAGAATAGCTCTACCTTTGCAAAAAAAAAGATCATTATGTTAGCACATATAGGAGAGATAGCCGGGCTGGGAGTGTCTGTTTGCTGGACACTGAGCGCTTTGTTTTTCGAAAAGGCAGGAAGTAGAATAGGGTCATTGCCTGTCAATTTTATCCGCTTGTTTTTTGCAATTTTGTTTTTGGGTATCACCACTTTGCTTACCAAAGGGATTTTCTTTCCTTCAGATGCTACCGGATATCAATGGTTTTGGTTGGGCTTATCCGGTTTTATCGGATTTTATCTGGGTGATTTACTGTTGTTTAAGTCCTACATGATTGTCGGTTCGCGCACGGCAGCGTTGATAATGAGCTTTTCACCCATGCTGACAGCAATGATTGGCTGGTTCTTTCTGGAGGAGAAGCTGAATGCCCTGGAGGTTACTGCCATTATGGTCAGTGTGACTGGTATTGTTACCGCTATTTCCAACCGGAAAATGAAACTGAATATTCCTTTCAAAGGACTGATGTTTGCTTTGGGAGGAGCCCTTGGGCAATCCGGAGGTATTATTCTGAGTAAAAAGGGTATCGGAACGTATGATGCTCTGGCTGCTACACAAATCAGAGCTTTGTTTGGCTTAGTTGGCTTTATCGTGATGATTACCCTGATGAAACGTTGGTCTCATGTTATTCGGGCATTCAGGGATAAAGCGGGTATGCAGGCAGTAACAGTAGGCGCAGTTTTTGGCCCTTTTGTCGGTGTTGCACTGGCGCTTTTTTCCATACAGCATACCAATACGGGGATTGCCTCTACACTGATGGCTCTCGTTCCGATATTTATTATCTGGCCTTCTTCTGTCATGTTTAATGAAAAGATTAAGATTCAGCAGATTGTAGGGGCCATAATCAGTATTATTGGGGTGAGTCTGTTTTTTATGTAATTGATCTTCAATTCAAAGCCCCGTTCTCTTTGGCAATATTTATCCAATGCTCCGACAGGTGTTGTGGATTTGCTCCGAGGCTACGAGCCAAATGTAAGGCCATTGCCATGGTCAAAACGGAAGCTTCGTGCAACTCTTGTTCAGTTTTCAGGTTGCCGCAAGCGAGTTGTAGTTTTTCTTGCAATAACTCATTGTGTTGTTGTGAAAACAAAACCGGGTCGTTTGAGTAAGGGATTTCAGGAAGCATCAGGTCGTCCATCCACTCGTTGCCGATACGGGTGACCAACGCGTCGGGGTCTTCTTTACCCATTTGTTTCCAGGCTGCCAGGGTTTTGCGGTCACCAGACGCAGCTAAACCAGTATCGAGTAATAACATAAAAGCAATATCCGCCAGACTTTGCATCAACTCCAGATAGGCGTCCTGTGCCTGCTCAAATCGTTCTGTCTGCTGACCTTCAAGGTATTCCGCTACGGTTAATTGGGGCAAATCCAACACTTCCGGACAGCTATCCAGGCAAGGGAACTGACTGCCCTGATACATATAGCATACCTCTCCGTTTTGAATTTGTCTGGCTATCGGAAACAATCTGCAAGCCAACGGACGTCCCGGATGAACGCTGCACCCAAAGTTCTCAATGTATTGATTGCATGCCTGTCTGCTCTGATTATCACTCTTACCGTTAAACAGCAAACGAATACCGCCAAAAATGGAATGCAAATCCCGGAATTCCCGAACAGAAATGCCTTTCTCCGTTGCCAGACAAAGCAGTTCCCACGGATTTAACCAGACTCTGTTTCCGTGGCAGCAGATTCCGGTGCGTGAACAGGTGAGCGGTAGTTTGGTGTCAGGTGTGAGTCGGGTTGTTTGCATAAATATTTGATAGACTTTTGTTTAAGCTGATATAACGTAGGTAGTCATTTGATTGAAATAACTTTCAGCCTTCAAAAGTACGGGATTCTCCGTTACTCCCGGTCAATTTGCAGGAAAGATTGAGGATATTTAGTGGTGACTTCATTCGTTACACTGACATTGATGTGGTCGGTGGGATGCTTGTATGCAAATGCCGTAGGTATGACCGATAATGTAGCATCGGGGTTTTTAACCTGATGCAGTATTTAGTCTACCCCCTCACATCCCGGATGTTTTCATCCCTCTCAAAAGTCGCTTTGACAAACGGACATACCGGGACGATTTTAATTCCTTTTTCCCTGGCAAATTCAACCGCTTTCATTACCAGTTGTTTACCATACCCTTTTCCACCAAAGGCATCTCCGATACCTGTATGGTCTATTTTGATTTTTGTATCATCTGTCCATGTATAGGTCATTTCCCCTGCAAACTGTTCATTTTCGTAAATGACAAATCTACCTTTTTTGCCATTTTCTTCCTGTTCTATTTTTACCATAGTTCGTTTATTTGTCAGTATATGTTTTTTTCTATTTGAAAACTATGAAAACGATCGTTTGTTGACCATATTTATGGCACTATAACGAATAGTGTGGGTAACTCTATTACTTAGGAAAAATATTTTCCTAAGTTTCGTGTAATTATTCAGTGAAACAGGATATAAATCAAAATAGTAAGCCACGAATGCACGAATGAATATAGAGAGGCTAACTTGCTGAAATATTGAATAAATATATATCGAATATCACAAATGCTTTTCCAAAACTGGAAAAGTAAAGATACTTTCTTATTCGTGGATTCGTGGCTAAACAATTAGGTAGTTCCAGACTAAGATAATACTATCCATACAAACCGTTATAGAGCCATATTTATTACTTTATCTGTCCATTGTTTCGGAAAAAAAGTATGTAGGATAGAGAAAGGAGTTTATCTCTCCGCACTTTTGAAAAACCTGTTCCAGCGAATCTTGCCACTAAACCAGCCTTTGTCTTTGTCTAGAGATAACCATACGAATAACGGACGGCCCACGATATGATCTTCCGGAACAAAACCCCAGTAACGGGAATCGGCTGAATTATGACGATTGTCTCCCATCATCCAGTAGTAATCCATTTTAAAGCGGTAGGTAGTTGTCGCTTTATCGTTAATGTAAAATACGCCGTTTTTCACTTCCAGTTTATTGTGCTCATATACGCGGATGATTCGTTCGTAAATCGGAAGGTTGTACCGGTTCAGCACTAAGCGCATACCCCGTTTAGGGATCCATAAAGGCCCGTAGTTGTCCCTTGTCCAGGTTTTCTTCATTCCCAGAGGGAAAACCTCGCTATTTTGACAGATTACAGACAGGGTAAATCCGTCTCTTTTTACGATCGACCGGTTTTGATCTACCAGCGCCTGACATGAAGTGTTTTCCGGTTCAACCTTCAGTCGCTTTACCCCTTTCTGATGAAGCAATTTCTGGTAGCCATCCTGTGTTAAAGGAAAATGATATACTGGTAATCCCGGATTGAGATTTAGCGCTTTTAGCTGTTTCACATTTTGAGGATTATCCAGCATCATTCTGTCTTCATCACTAACTCCAAGATTATCCAGTGTTTCGTTATTCAGAGGTGTTCCATCTGTCTGGATGTAATAATTGAGCTGTATTCCGGGAATCTTTTCCTGTTTTTTGCTGTTTACATACACCTGATTGTTTTTGATCGTCAGCCAGTCATCTGCAATTGCCACACAACGTTTGACATAGTTTTCACGACGGTCAACAGGTCGGTAAACGATTTTTCCGTACACTCCCGGATTTACATTTACTATCTCACGTCCATACCGGAAACATTGTTCTGCTGTTGGGGTTACGTTGGGGAGTTGGTTTTTTATAAAAGCTAACCCTTCTTCATAGCAACTGGTGTAATAATCCGGATTCTGGCGGTTTATAGCCACCGTATCTCCGGTCGGAAAGTTGAATACCACAATGTCATTGCGTTTTATATTGTCGAACCCTTTCAGGCGTTTGTAGTCCCATTGCGGATTTTCAATAAACGATTTGCAATTGAGTATCGGAAGGGTGTGCTGAGCCAATGGGAAGGAGAGTGGGGTATTGGGTATACGTGGGCCGTAACTGGCCTTACTGACAAGCAGGAAATCCCCAACCAACAGAGACTTCTCAAGCGAAGAGCTCGGTATCTGGTAATTCTGAAACAAAAAGGAATTGATAAAATAGACAGCAACCAAAGCAAATGCAATTGCATCAAACCACCCCATTATGGTTCGTACATGCTTGTTTTTCGATTTTTTCCACCAAGTCCAGGGTATGTAATGAGTAATGAAGGCATCAAAAATTACAGGCAAGCCCAAAAGCCACCAGAAATTACCAACCCAGGCAATAAATAGGATATAAATCAGACTCCACACGCTGCACTTAATCCATTGTTTCAGCGGTTGTTGAAAATGTTTTGTTCGTTTGTCTTCGTTCATTTCTGTAAATTGTAGATTCGGGATTTAACCCAAACAGGTCATTGTCTGTAAAACTATGTGGTCACCGGATAATGAATTCCGGAAAAAGCATATCTCTCTTAAACGGGATGTTGTAATATTTCTTGTTATAGATGCTTTCAAAATTCAATATCGATTCTTCGGTTGTATGAAGTAAGAAGCAAAAACGCCAGACCCATCCCCTTTATTTCGAATGATATATTCTCTGTCTGGTACTCAGCACTGAGTTATAAGGCGGGTATTGATTGGAAGAAAACAGGCAAGGGGGGAGACTCATCCTAAAACTCCATATCTGTTGGATTTTTATTTACAATGACGCTGTCAGTGTTAAAATCCTCCGGACCTTTGAATTGCCTCCAGCTTTAGCTGGAGGTCAATGTTCATTACTTGTTTAACCCAATTGCCATTTTATAGGCTAATGCAGCTTCGGTACGTGGTGTCATTGTATCTGATAAAATGGTGTATGTTCCTTTTTCGGAGAGTTCGTCAGCCACTTTTTTG
The DNA here is from genome assembly GCF_022808675.1 of Parabacteroides sp. FAFU027. Lineage (NCBI taxonomy): Bacteria > Pseudomonadati > Bacteroidota > Bacteroidia > Bacteroidales > Tannerellaceae > Parabacteroides > Parabacteroides sp. FAFU027. The sequence goes on along the minus strand of NZ_JAKZKV010000001.1, from coordinate 730,589 downwards.
ATTAAAGCCAAAGTCGCTTTCATCAAACCAGACCCCATGCTTAAACGGGCAACACCCAAATCCTGAAGTTCACGTACAGAAGGCGGTAACTCAGCCCCGATTGTCGGGTTTGATAGAATATTGATTGGCGCATTGATTTCCTTAACCAGTGTTCGGATTATTTCTTTTTCCCATACTGGCTGTACAAATATGCAGTCGGCACCTGCTTCCCGGTATTTATTACCACGCCTTATGGATTCTGCCAGTTTTTCCTGTGTCGAACCTGACGAAGTATAAAAAGAGTCAGTTCTTGCATTGATTACTAAATGAAAGCCCAGTGAATCCGATAATGCGCGAATGGCCGATATCCGCTCACAAAATTCCATTTCGTCCACTAGGACAGGACTTAACTCGATGCTGTCTTCGATGTTTATCCCTACTATACCGGTGGCAATGATTTTCTTAACCGACTCAATGATCTCATCCAGATTATTTCCGTATCCGGCTTCAATATCTACTGATACCGGAACCTGTACCGCATTTACGATTCCCGTTATAACCTGAAGCATTTCCGATAATTGTATGATCTGGCAGTCGGGGTAACCTAATGAAGCGGCTATTCCCATACTGGTTGTAGCGATTGCCTTGTAGCCACAAGCTTCTATTAACTTTGAACTTCCGGCGTCCCATGAGTTTAACAGAACCAAAATTTCTTCGTCAAGATGAAATTTGAGGAACATTTCAGCTTTTTCTTTTTGGATTGTTGGTACCATAATTCTGCTGTATTTGATGTTTACGTAAATGTAGCCAGGTTATCTATGAACTGAAAAGTTTCTGCAACTTCAAATATTGACAAAACTGGTGCTTTCCTTTTAGCTTGATCGAAGCGAGGTGCATGCTTAAACTTTTGCTTACAATCCATAGTGGCAAATCCACCGGTTTAGTACCTAACTCTCAATCGTAAATTGAAGCCTGTTTGTAGGTATTTTTACTATTCCATTATCAACGCAATATTCTATGTTCAAGTTGTCCAACATTTGACAAATTTCAGAGGAATGGTTGATTGTTTTATCCGGGACTAATCTGCCAATCTTTTTATTTTCAATGGGATTTATTTCAATCCACTCAATTTCTGAAATCAAGACAGGCTCACTGTTTTCAGTTTCAATATATTCACCTGATGGGTTTAATATCCATTTACTCCAATTTGACGAAATATCTCTGTCTGCTAGTTTTAGCCTATATTGCCAGGGTTTACCACTGAGATATTTTTTTATGAGGGGAATATTTGTCTTCAAGTTTTTCTTTCTTTTTTTATACCTCTATTATACGATCAATGTGAGCTTAAGTCAATTTCTCTACATCCCAACCATCATAAAGTTCTACATCACAATAATCAGCTAAGTCGTTAAAGGCCATATTTCTCAGGTTGCCCGCAGTCTGTAAATAACCCAATCAACAATAACAACACCGTAGTAGGCCGTTCGGCGACAGCCTCTGGCTTCGTCGTTATAAAATCAAAGCCTCCAGCTTTACCTTAAATGGACAAAGCCTCTGGTCTTATCAAAATATATAACTCCTGCTTCCCGATTATTGGCAAAGCGGGAGCTTTGCTTTTAGTTTGAACGAAGCGAGACGCTTCGCTCAACTACTGAGGGATATCCCAAAAGTCAAACTAAACACAAAGTTACTAAGGTGCAAAGTGTTTATATTCAATGATGTCTTTCTTTGCGTTCAATTAAGACCTCTGGGATACGTGCATCATTACAACTCACGCCAGAGAGGCGTTTACAATACAATAAACTTTGAAAAGCCCAAAACTCTGTCTTTCGTTTTGCAACAAATCACATATATACCGGAAGGCAACCCGGACACGTCAATTTGTGCCTTATTGGCCTGGATTGTTTTAGAAATCAGTTCCTTTCCGGTTAAATTGTAAATTGTTGCTGTGATTTCCGTGTTGTTTTCATTGATAGATAGGTGAAGAATGTCCTTTACCGGATTGGGATAGACAGCCAAAACATTCTTTTCAGAGATTGATTCTATGCCGGTAGTTCCCCATTTAGCATTCAATGCTTGTTTTTCTGCAACTGTAATCGGCATGACCGTTCCATGAACAGGGTAAAAATCATAGGATGCTGTTTTGGTAATAGCGTAAAAATTCTCCAAATCAGTACTGGTTGAGGTGACATAACCATTTATCATCATGATATAGGTATTGGAATCGAATTGTTTAAATACACACGATCCTTCAAAACCCTGAACCAAATTAGCGTTATTATCAATCGCATATCCTCCGGTCAGGTTGCTTGATATTGCCTTTTGCAGCCCCGATGCATTAATTTCATTTTTGAAAAACAAATGATAGATTCCGTCTTTGAGGATGATGTCCGGGTCAATAATTCCGGTGTTGGGTTTTTCGTACAATACCTTAGGACTTGCTTCTAATTTGGTAAAGTCAGAGTTGGCATACGCGTAATATATTTTTTGAGTGTTGGTCCCAAGACGCATAGCATAATAGATCATGTATTTTCCTACAGTCGGATCATAGATCGTTTGAGGAGCCCAAACCTGAGTGGCTGAACTATACTCAGGGTAAGTGTTCGGGATATTAACCACGCTTGATTTCCAATCGGTTAGATTGGATGACTTCAGAAGTACCATAGCCCGGTTTGAATCCCATCCCAATGCCGAGACCATATCTGTGGCTACCATATAATAGTTGCCGTCTTCTCCTCGAAAAATGTGTGGATCGCGCACTCCTCCCGACGAACTGATGGCAGACGAACTAAGCACAGGATTGTTTTTGTTTAATGCCTTATAATTATATCCATCATCGCTCAGGGCAAAATGGATGGCTTCTGAGCCATTTGTAAAATAGACAAACAGATACCCGGCGTAAGTATCTGCTTCGACAATATATACTTCGAAGGTTTTGGTGATTGATTCACTTCCTTTCGATAGGGTAGCGGTCAGTATTACTTTAGTCTTTCCGGTATTTTTAGCAGAATAATTCAGAATAGAGCCCGTATTTGATAAGGTGTCGGGTTTGTTGGAGCTCCATGTGATGGTTGACCCCTCAAAACCTTTCACCGGAAGGATCAGGTTTTGTTTAAGAGCATTCAGGGTTCCATAGAGGATCAGATTAGCAGAATCTTGTTTTACACTTAAACGATCGGACAGGAAAGGAATGACATATGCAATAAATTCTTTTGTTGCAGTAAATCCGTTTTTTGAAAGTGTTGCCGTCAGTTTTACTGTTGCAATTGATGCTCCCGATGCAGGACGGGTAACTACTCCTGTTTTTGAAATGACATTCACATTGTCCGAACTCCAGGTTATGACCACACCGCTTTGTCCTGAGGTGGGTAAGGTTAGATTAGATTTGACAGAATCTAATCCGCTCAATATTAAGTTGGATTTTGCATCCTCAATTTGTTGAATCACCAGGGCGCTGTCTAATCCTGCTTTTTGGGAAGCCAAACTGACAACTTCTTTAGCGGTAAGTGCCCGGCTATAAAGTTGGAAGTCATTCAGCATGGATTTCTGCAGATACACATCACTTGCATAACAGGATTTTCCTAAATAGTTGCTTGTGGTGGCCCCCAAAGTTGAAGGTTTAGTCTGGATGGTTCCTGATAAATATGCTATTCCATTGATATAGATCGTTCCGGTATTTCCTGATTGAGTATAAGCGATATGTTGCCAAGCTCCCTGAGTCAAAGGACTATATAAAGTGAGCGTTGTTTCACTTAACCAATTGTTTGGAGAAATGGCATAGCGTGTCTCTTTGGCAGAGAAAAACATATTTCCATTAGCTGTATTTGCCATATCATCGGATTTGGCAAATGTCCAGATAAAATTACCATAAGCACTAAGATCCGTAGCCTGATCCACATACACATTTAGAGCAATAGAGAAATCACTTAAGGATTTGATGATAGTCCCCGTCTTCTTCCCCATATCAAGGTATCCGTTTGCCGACCCCAAATCCAGAATATTGAAACGGCCTATTTTCCTTACTGTTGCACCATTTTTCAATGCACCATTGCATCCATTCCCGGAATTGTCTGTAACACTATCTGCGTAGGTTCCTTTTTCGAAAGTGTAATGGACTTTCAATGTGCTGTCTTGTGCATTCGTTCGCAATGAAATCATAATTGATGCAGCACACAAAATAAATGCAAGAAATGCATTCCTGTTTGATGCATTGCGGTGGTTTGATTTGTTTCTTAATGTTCTGGTTCTCATAGTGATTAGATTGGTTATTTCTAAGGTTATAAAAGGTCAGTTGAAATGAGTTCGCGGTCATTCGTTTTTCTTCGTTTATTCGTCTTGCACCAAAAGTTACAATTCAAACTCGCGCGAACGAGGGCAGGCTGTCGTTTTTTTCTTTATATAGTCGTCATAGCTGTTCCTTGTTGCGTTTCATTAAAATCATCCTTGATTTCAGTCGTGATATTATCGTGATCTTTTTGTCTTTTTAGTCTGAAATAATAGTTTGCTCTAACAACAATGAAATAGGTTTCTAATAACTTGGTTGTTACACCAAGAAGCAAGGACATAATATTGGATTCTGAATTCAAAAATAATGGTATTACAAACAGAAGCTCCAATAATACTTGAAGCAAAAACATTAAGGATGAGAAGCCAAATACTCTCCACCAATGATTATCTACCAATTTTTCACTAGCATCACATGAATCAATCGTTTTGTCATCGTTTGTTGCAACTTCACAATCAATAAATGATAAACGAACAGATTTATATATTCCAGGAACGATTAATAAAAGAGCATAACTTAAGATTTTTATTCCAGCAATAAATCCGACACCTATAAAAGTTGGCCATTTTCTTAGCCCATGTAATATAATGTCTTTAATACTTTGTTCTTCGTCATCTTCTTTTTCCAGTCTGTTTGTGATAAAATTTAAAATACCGAGCAAAGCAACAGAGCCGATTAAATACCTTATCATATCGTACGTATTGTTTATCAGACTTAGGTTATTTAAGTTTTCTTCAATGGAGAATACCTTCTCGAAAAGGACTGATATTAATTCAATACAAATTTGAGTAGGAAAATAAACAATCAGCCCAACAACCATTATTTTTTGAAGGTGCTTTTTCCATAGTTGGAAGCCCGATTTCATAGAATCAGAAATAGATAATTTAGTTTCAGTCATAAGTGTTTGATTGTGTTTGTTTTTATGTGTGTTGCCAATAGTTGATTTATGGTATTTGAGTATCCAGGTTAATCCCCCTCTAGCGAGGTTTAGCGCAGCCTACCTCGTGCTGGAAATTCGAGCAGCTTGTAGCTGCGGTATTGTCAGGTAAGCTGCAATATTTACTCCGTCTATGTTTTTCAATAATACCAGTCCACTACTTATAATTAATTTACGACAGCTACAAGCTGTCTTTGTTTTGGGCACGGGTTACGCTTTCGCTAAACCCGCGCCAGAAGTTACCCTGTAAACTCGCGCGAACGAGGGAAGATTATGACTCTAAAAATATTTTTTTAAGCACCATTTGATGTATTCTTGTTTTACGTTGTTGATGTCAAGTATTTTGAATGTAAGTGATCCTTTAGGAAGAAAAGCTCGTGCAAAGATATTTGCTTCAAGATTGATGATATTTATTTCGTTTCTATATTTATAGTGTTCATATCGTGAGATAGGTTGTCCGAATGGATCCCAAAATTGACTTTGGTATATTGTTGAGTCATTGTTATTAATCACTTCTATTCTAAGATTATGCCAGACATCAGTAACTACAAACGAGTTTTCAATATTGGGTTTTGTTTGAATCAGAAATGAATCGAGCCTGTAAAAGGTTTGGATTTTCTTAGTTATGGTTTTCCGTTCTTTTTTGAAGTCTTTGTCAAAGAAAAGTTCCTGATCTATTGATTTTGCCACATAGGCAATTGTTTTTTTATCAGGCTTTGTCAATAATGGTTTTACAAATGCGTCATTATAGTTCTCTTTATGAGTGTTCAGTTGAATAAGCCAGTTTTTAACGTAATGTTTATTTGGCATAGCATGTTTTTTAGTGGAAAACTCGGTTGTGTCTTTTGTGAATGTCCTGCCGTTTTTGCCAGCAGAACATGCAACTCTAAAGAAACGCGTTAATCTAAAGTTATTATCATTCGTTTGTGTATATTCAATCTGCTCACTATTTCCGTAGATTCCTGGGTTGTTCCAGGAATTATGTCCTTTGCTGTATTTAAAAATGATTTTTGTAGATGAATATGCTACAGGACCAAAAGCAAGAAGTCCTAGTAAAAGTGTCAGTGGGGATAGTAGTCGAATCATAGTTTTATCCAATTTGTGTCTGATTGTAATATCTGTTTAGAAGGTTATTTACGGTAGTTGATTATTATTCTTTCAGGATACCCAAGCATAAATACAAATGCAATCAATCCATTTCCCATTAATCTTTCTGAATAGTATAATTCTACCGTATTTCCCTCTAGCGCGTTTAGTAAAGCCTAACTCGAGCAGCTTGTAGCTGCGGTATAGTCAGGTAAGCTGCAATATTTACTCCGTCTATGTTTTTCAATAATACCAGTCCACTACTTATCATTAATTTACGACAGCTACAAGCTGTCTTTGTTTTGGGCACGGGTTACGCTTTCGCTAAACCCGCGCCAGAAGTTACCTTGCAAACTCGCGCGAACGAGGGTGATTTGGTCAAACTCCTTGACGGTTTGTTGGTGCTTAATTGCTTCCTGACTTTCATTTTGGTTAATTCAGAAAGAAAATTCAGATTAGCAAATATAAACAAAAAACGGAATAAGCTATTGTCTTTTGGAATGATTCATTTATCCGGCATCTTGCACATTTTAGCATAAGGGGTTTTGCTCTCCTGTTCAGCAAAGACCTATGGGCTATCGTTATTATATCAAAGCATCTAACTATACAAAATATGATTGTATTCCAAATTCAATATTCCTCCCTACCTACTTCTTACCCTAAGCGTACCTAAAGGCTCCATAAAACAGGGATAAACCAGCCATATAACAGGGATAAGACAGGGATATAACAGAAATAAATAGTGTAATATCCCTGTGATATCCCTTTTTAGTCCCCAATTATTGTATCTTTGTTATACTCCTTACATAGCCTTAGCTATCCCCTATACCACCGGTTGCATAAGAAGGGCAGGGTAGGTGCAGACTAATTAATCACATAAAAAAAAACGATATATTATGGCCAAACTGAAAGGACTTTTGAATATTACGGGCAAACTGGAAGATTTGTCCATGTATAAAATGCATGGTGTCGATGAGATTGTTGTCCGGAGGAAAGGCGGACCGACTAAAAAAATGATTAAGAATTCGGATAGTTGTATCCGTATCCGTGAGAACAATACTGAGTTTTCCACCTGTAGCGCGATGGGCAGGGTGATTCGGGATAATCTTCAGATTAATACGTATAGCTCGGACTACAGCAGTTCCGGTAAGTTGAATGCACTGATGATGCAGATGCTCAAAAAAGATGAACATCATGACCGGGGAGTGCGGGGGATTTGTTTATCCCAAAACCGGGAGATGCTGGATGGCTTTGACTTTGGTAAGAACCAAAGCTTCAATAACGTGGTCAAAAAATTGCCGGAGGTAGTGGTGGATCGGGAGCATCTCACTGCACGCATACGCATCCCGGAAACGCATGGTGAGAATCACCTGTATAACTTCCCCGGAAAGAGCTGGATGCGGTATGAAATCCGGTTTGCCATCATTTCGGATATGCAGTATAATGCAGAGCGGGAAAAAGCGATGCCAGTCAATGAGCTGTGTCACGGTATCAGTGCATACTATGAGTCGGAGTGGATTCCGGCCAAAGGTGTCATTCCGGGTCAGGAAGTTGTGTTGAGTGTGGCGGAACAGGCAGGAGGGAAGCTGAGCGAAAATGATTCTCTGGTGGTGTCGGTGACACTGCATTATGGAGATGTGGGTGTCGACGGTAAACCTCATGATGCGAAATATGGTGCCGTGACACGGATCTTTGCCGTGAAGTGATGTGGTGGGATACGACTGATCAGATGACTTGGAATCATCCGATCAGTACCTAGCCGCTTCAAGTCATAACAACAGGTTTTAAAAACCTGTTAGGCTTGACCTTTTGAGACACGCCCAATTTCACGAAGTTCTGAGTTCCTGCAAAACCGCGACAGATAATTTCATCGTGAAATTATTCGCTGCAATTTGCAGGGGCATTCTTGCCTGGAAATTATCTCCTGCAAAATCGTGGCACTCGTTCTCGCTGTGAAACGACCGGTTTTACCACGAAGTATTGCAAAATGACCCCGCATTTTTTTCATTATCTTTGTGGTCATGAAAATATATCCCGAAAATTGAAAACCAGCACAACACTTCCCGTCTATTCGTTGCGCAACTTCAGCAAGAGCGAGTTGGGCAGCCGTGCCTTTCAGGTAGAGGTGTTTGATGCCAATCGTCACTTTGCGGTGGAATATCCGCACCGGCATGATTTTTTCGAGGTGCTCTATCTCTATAAGGGTTCGGGAGTACATGTGATCGATGATAAACAGTACCAGGTACAACCGCCCTGCATCTTTTTCATGTCGCCGGGGCAGGCGCACAAACTGGAGCTGAGCAAAGACATTGAAGGCTACATTTTCCTATTTACATCTGATTTTTACCTCATCAACCAAAGCAACCAGAATCGCTTGCTGGAGTTTCCCTTCTTCTTTACCGTCCAGCAGACCAACCCTCCATTGCATCTGGAAAACGAGCAGGAGACTACATTTCTGGAAAAGCTGTTCATACAGGCGGTTAGCGAAGTGGGCAAGGCTGAGTATTCGGAAGAATTGCTGCGCTCGTTGCTGGATCTGATACTGGTGTATGCCGCTTCACTCTACAAAGTGGATGAGCAGATGCTGGTCAAAGGAAAAGGCCATTTGCTGGTCAAACGCTTTTTCCAGTTGGTCGAAGAAAACTACCAAAATAACTATTCGGTCAACGAATACGCCTCAATGCTGGCCATCACGCCTAACCACCTCACGCAAACCGTGAAGCAACTGACGGGTAAAACCAGCAATGATATTCTACAGCAAAAACAACTGCTTGAAATAAAGCGCCTTTTGGTGCATACAAACCTCGGTGTTTCGGAAATTGCCAATCAGCTCAATTTCGTGGACCAGTCCTATTTTACCAAGTTTTTCAAGAAAATGACAGGTATGACCCCGCTGCGCTTTCGGAGCGAATCCATGAAAAGTACCTAAATAACATGCCTTTTTACACGCGTATGTAATAAATATTGATTTCCTTTGCATCCGGAAAAATTCCTGCAATCCTTACGGTGATGCTTTTACCGTCAAGAATACAGATTATCATTCACTTAAATAATAAAAAACAACATGGCTAATTACTTCAACACGCTTCCTTTGAGAGAGCAATTGAATCAATTGGGAGTTTGCGAATTCATGGACAAAAGCGAATTCGCTGACGGCGTTAACGCGCTGAAAGGTAAAAAAATCGTTATCGTAGGTTGTGGCGCTCAGGGTTTGAACCAGGGTTTGAACATGCGCGATTCTGGTCTGGATATCTCTTACGCATTGCGTCAGGAGGCTATTGATGCAAAAAGAGCTTCTTACGTTAACGCTACTGAAAACGGATTCACTGTAGGCACTTACGAGCAATTGATCCCAACTGCTGACCTCGTAATCAACCTGACTCCAGATAAACAACACTCTGCAGTTATTGATGCAGTTATGCCATTGATGCAACAAGGTGCTGCTCTTTCTTACTCTCACGGTTTCAACATCGTAGAAGAAGGAAAGCAAATCCGTAAAGATATTACCGTTATCATGGTAGCTCCAAAATGTCCGGGTTCTGAGGTTCGTGCTGAGTATGTTCGCGGATTCGGTGTACCTACATTGTTGGCTGTTCACCCTGAAAACGACCCTGAGGGTAAAGGATGGGCTTATGCAAAAGCGTATGCTGTAGCTACCGGTGGTGACCGTGCGGGATGTCTTCACTCTTCTTTCGTTGCTGAGGTAAAATCTGACCTTATGGGTGAGCAAACTATCCTTTGCGGTATGTTGCAGACAGGTTCTATCCTTTGCTTTGACAAAATGATCGAAAAAGGTATCGACGCTGGTTACGCATCTAAACTTATCCAGTACGGATGGGAAACGATCACTGAAGCGTTGAAACACGGTGGTATCACCAACATGATGGACCGTCTTTCAAACCCTGCTAAAATCAAAGCATTCGGTTTGGCTGAAGAATTGAAATCTATCATGCGTCCTTTGTTCTGGAAACACATGGATGACATCATGTCTGGCGAATTCTCATCTACTATGATGAAAGACTGGGCTAACGATGATATCAACCTGTTGACCTGGAGAAAAGCTACAGGCGAAACCAACTTTGAGAAAACTCCTGCCGGTGACGTAGAAATCTCTGAACAAGAGTACTTCGATAACGGTGTATTGATGGTAGCTATGGTGAAAGCCGGTGTAGAATTGGCATTCGAAACCATGACTGAAGCAGGTATCAAAGAAGAGTCTGCATACTACGAGTCATTGCACGAAACTCCGCTGATCGCTAACACTATCGCTCGTAAAAAATTGTACGAAATGAACCGTGTTATCTCTGATACTGCTGAGTACGGATGTTACTTGTTTGACCACGCTTGCAAACCGTTGTTGACTGACTTCATGAAGAAAATCGATACTAACGTAATCGGTAAAGCTTTTGCTGAAGGTAAAGGTAACGGCGTTGACAACCAGGCTTTGATCGCTGTAAACGAAGAGATCCGTTTCCACCCAATCGAAATCGTTGGTGCTGAACTTCGTCAGGCGATGACTGCAATGAAAAAAATCGTAGGTTAATCCGCTGATTTTAAACTCAATTCTTTTAAGCATCAGTTTAAAGGATTCTATAAATAATAAGAAGGTGTTCTATCAATGATGGAGCACCTTTTTTATTTGAACGGAATAAAGAGAATGAGTTGGGGATAGATAAACTTTCATTTTCAGCAGAACCTTACGGGTGCAGCGGTTTTTAACCGCTGATTCTCATTATATCGTGTTTTTACACTAAAAATCAGAGAGTTTCTGAATCTCAGATAAATATCGTATCTTTGTACTCTCGACAATCAAGTTAATATTGAAATCATTCTCTGCAATGCTTTGATTCGCCCTTGTCGGCGGAACTTCTCATCGTTAAAAATCGACCTCAAAATCAGCTTCCTTGTTTGGATAACCCGGTCGCGAAAGTGTGAAAACAATGGTCGTGACACACTTTTACGAATATGATTAAATCGTTTTCTTTGGGGAAAAGTATATTGGCAGCAAATTAGCCAGGATGCAATGGAGATCAGAATCTTCATTGGCTTTTGCGTGCTTTTACCCTCTGTTGGTTCCGGAACAGATTCCCGATTGAACAATTTAATCCCGACATTCCAGCATTTTATTTCAATTAATTATCAAAAGATGGCCGCAGTGATGCAGCTGAACAAATTATGACATTTAAAGAATTACAAATATCAGAGCCGATATTGAAGGCACTGACGAACAAAAAATACGATAAGCCGACTCCCATTCAGGGGCAGGCAATCCCGGTCGCTCTTGCCGGCCGCGATTTATTAGGTATCGCACAGACGGGTACGGGGAAAACAGCAGCTTTTGCCATTCCCATTATCCAACAGCTTTGCCAGTCAAAATCGGAAAGAAAGCGGGAGATTAAGGCTTTGATTCTTACTCCGACACGTGAATTGGCGATTCAGATTGACGAATGTTTTACTGATTATGCCAAATATACGAATCTGCGCAATACAGTGATTTTCGGCGGGGTGAACCAACGCCCGCAGGTGGATAAGATTAAGCAGGGTACAGACATCCTGGTAGCTACTCCGGGACGATTGCTCGACCTGATAGCCCAGAAGCACATCAGTCTGGCGAATATTTGCCATTTTGTCCTCGACGAGGCCGACCGTATGCTCGACATGGGATTTATCCACGATATCAAACGCATACTCCCGATGTTGCCCAAGCAGAAGCAAACGCTCTTCTTCTCGGCAACGATGCCGAATGCCATTGCCAGCCTGTCAAAATCGATGTTGCAGAATCCGGCAAGGGTAGAAGTCGCTCCCGTATCATCGGCTGCGGAGACTGTGGATCAGCATCTCTATTTTGTAGAGAAACCGCAAAAAAGCGACTTGTTGATTACGCTGCTGAATCAGCAAAAAGATAAATCGGTACTGGTCTTTTCCCGTACTAAACACGGTGCGGACAAACTGGCCCGAATCCTGAATAAAAAAGGAATAGGCTGTGAAGCAATTCACGGTAACAAGGCCCAGAATGCCCGTCAGAGAGCCCTTACCAACTTCAAGTCGGGTAAAACCCGCGTAATCATCGCTACGGACATTGCTGCCCGCGGTATTGATATCGCCAATCTGGAGCTGGTAATCAACTACGATTTGCCGGATATGGCTGAGACGTATGTTCACCGCATCGGCCGCACCGGACGGGCCGGGAATAACGGAACGGCTCTTACGTTTTGTTCTCCGGAAGAAAAGGCGATGGTCAGGGAGATTCAAAAGCTGACGGGTAAGAAGCTGAATACTCTGTCGGTTCCAGCATAAGATAAGAAACAATAAAAAACAAATACTAAATAAATGGCGATTTCATTTAATAAGAAAGAGTTAGAAAAGAAGAAACAGTCTAAGAAACTGGAAAAACAGAAGCGCAAAGAGGAGCGCAAAGTCAGTGGTAGCAAATCGTTTGACGATATGATTGCCTATGTGGATGAAAATGGTATGATTACCGACACTCCACCGGATCCCACCAAAAAAAGCAAAGTGGATCTGGAATCCATCGCAGTTTCCACTCCTAAAAAAGAAGACGTAGAAGATCCTATACTGAAAGGTCGCGTAGAGCATTATAACTCAGCTAAAGGGTATGGCTTTATCAAGGACCTGGGTAGTACGGAGAAATATTTCTTTCACATCAACAATGCTCCCGATACGATTGCTGAAGGCAATATGGTGTCGTTTGAACTGGAGCGTGGCCAGAAAGGAATGAATGCGGTCAGAATTGAGTTGACCAAATAATCATTCTTTTATAACAGAATAGAGTTCCGGTTTTATCCGGAGTTATAAATACTCATTGAAGCGGTTTCAGCGATAGGCTGAAGCCGCTTTTTTCATGGTAAAAGTAAAGACATTTTCTCCGGTAAATTAATTTGTTGTTGCATCCGAAAACCGTAATTTTGTTCTTCTCAAAAAAAATTCTCCTCATTTGATCCTATAATGAAAATACTCCATACTTCCGACTGGCACCTCGGCCACCGGCTACATGAACACTCCCAATACGAGGAGCATTCGCTCTTTTTACACTGGCTGTCAGACTATATTTTACAAAATCAGATTGATGTGCTGCTTTTGGCGGGGGATGTATTCGATACGGGAGCGCCCTCGGCCCAAAGCCTGAAGCTTTACTATGACTTTCTGGTGAATCTGCGTCAGACGAATTGTCATTCCGTGTTTATCACCGGAGGAAACCACGATGCTCCGGGTACGCTCGATGCTCCGAAGGAGTTGCTGCATGCACTGTCCGTACAAGTGGTGGGAAAGGCGACTGAAGAATTGTGCGATGAGGTGTTTACTGTGGAGTGCAACGGTGAAAAGCTTCAGGTCGCTGCCGTTCCTTTCCTGCGTGACCAGGATATTCGTCGGGCTGTGGCGGGAGAGAGCTTCGATCAGATTACGGAGCGCTACAAACTGGCCCTTATGCGGCATTACCACGACGTGGCACGTATCTGCGAGGAGAATAAACCGGAAAAAGCATTGACTATCGCGATGGGACACCTCTTTGCCATTGGCGGAAAGGTATCGGACAGCGAGCAGAGCATCTATGTTGGTAATCTGGGCGATATCGGAGCAGAGGATTTTCCCGAAACCTTCGACTACATGGCGTTGGGACATTTGCACCGAGCACAAAAGGTAGGAGGGAAGGAGCATATCCGCTATTCGGGTTCGCCACTGACGTTGAGCTTTAGCGAGGTGAATCAGGAAAAACAGGTATTGCTTATCGAGACAAAAGATGCTCAGATAAAAGAGATTAGTCCCGTTGTGGTTCCGGCTTTTCGTCACATCAACCGCATCCGGGGAACGTATGACGAATGCGTGGCGAAATTGCAACTGATCGCACAGCAAGAGCATGCCCTCACTCCCTGGGTAGAGGTGATATTGGAAAGAAAACCTGATGCAATTCTCAGTTATACTGAAATCAACAAAGTGGCTGAACCGCTGAATGTTGAGGTGCTTCGGGTAACTTATAGCCAGACGAAAGAGGTCAATGGGGCAGGGCAATATGCCGAACAGGAACTGGATATCAATGACCTGGATCCGGTGGAAGTTTTCCGTCTGAAATGTAAAGAGGAAGATTTCGATTTGGAACAAAACCCCGAAATCGTGGATGCCTTTCACGAGATATTGCAATTGGTACAGGGGCAGTGAGGTGTTTGTATTTGTTTTCGGATGCGATGAATCGCGTCAGAATAACCCAAAACCTAACAGGTTTTGAAAACCTGTTAGGTTTGTAAAAGAAACAATTCCAATGAAAATCATTCGCATAGAATTACAAAATATCAATTCGCTGAAGTCAGCATCCCCCGTGGAGATTGACTTCGAGGGCGAAAAATTCCGCGGTGTCGGCCTCTTCGGGATTACCGGACCGACGGGTGCGGGAAAGACCACCATACTCGATGCCATTACCATCGCACTCTATCACGATGTGCCGCGATTCAACCAGTCGCAGGCTGCGACCGGATTAGTAGATGTGGTGAGCCGCGGAGCAGAAGACGCCTTTACACGGGTAACATTCGAGACCAACGATGCGAAATACGAAGCGTTTTGGTCCATTCGACTGACCCGCAAGGGGGGTGTCCGCCTCACGAAGCCGATTGAAACCGTCCAGCTCAAGAACCTGACAGACGGAACCATCATCGCCGAGAAGAAGAGCGAGAAGGAGCAGAAAATCGAAGAGATTACCCAGCTCAACTACAAGCAGTTTCTCCGCTCGGTGATGCTGGCACAGGGCGAGTTTGCCGCTTTCCTGTCAGCCAAACAATCGGAAAAAGGGGCTTTGCTGGAGCAAATCACCGGACAGGAGATTTATAAGAAAATCGGGGAGGCGGTACGCAGCCGTATCAACGCGGAAAGCAGCTCCCTCGATGCCATCAAATCCAAAATCAATAATGCAGACCTGCTGACAGAGGAGCAACGAACAGAATTGACGAGTCGTCAGGTCCTTCTAAATGACGAAGTAAAAGCGTCGGATACTTTATGGCAAGAAGCCAACCGGATGGTCGCCTGGTACGAAGCGGAGGAAAAATTAACGGCCCGGAAGCAACAACTTGCCGCCCGCCAGGTGGAACTCACTACCCGAAGTGAACAGCTACAGCCGGAATTGCTGGCCCTTGAAACCCATCAAAAGGCGGAACCTTTCAAACCGTTGATTACAGAACTGCAACGCACCGAAACCGAGTTGCAACGGAAGCAGGAGCGGAACAGACAACTTTTGCAGCAACAGGAGGAACAATCCGTGCAGTTGAAGAATGCTGACGGAGAATTGCAGCAAAAGCAATCGGCCCATCAGACCGCCGAAGAGCATTTCCGCAACTGGCAACCGCAACTGGATAAAGTGACGCAACTCGATACTGAACTTCGTAGCATCGGGGAGCAAATCACCCGAACCGGTGATGCGAAGAAGGCGGACGCTCAAGCATTAGACCTCTTGCAGAAGAATATTTCCACCAAACAGTCGGTATTTACCCAATATCAGGCTCAACTGAAAGAGGTAGAGGCTTTTTTGCAATCAGAAAAGGATTTACCCGAAATCGAAACTTCGCTGGCAGAATGGGTGAAGCACTTCAGCATCCGTTCACAACTGGCCATGCAACAGGTGAAAACCGTTTCCCGTCTGGAGGAAAACGGCAAGCTGCTGCAATCGGTCGATGAGCAAATCGCGAAACTTCTGGCAGAATATTCGACCAGGAAGACGCAATTAGCAGAATCGCAAACGAAGGAAAAGTCGCTGGCCGAAACGCTCGAAAAGCATCCGTTGGAACAATACCTGAAGCAGAAGGATGAATGGGTGGCTAAGCAGGCCTTGTTTGGCCGTTTGCAGCAGATATCGGCTTCTTTTCTGAGTTTATCTCAGCAGAAAAAAGAGCTGGATGAAGGATTGAAGGTGCAAATGGAAAATCAGAAAACGCTTCAATCGCAACAAAAGAGACAGCAAGAGGCGTTGGGAAATGCCAAAGCATTGATGCAGAAGTCGGAGCAGATTCTGGAGCTAGAATCACGCATCAAAAGCTACGAAGAGGAACGGAAAAAGCTGGTGGAAGGAGAGCCTTGCGCCCTTTGTGGTTCCACCGTTCACCCTTATGTGAAGCAGTACGCCGGGTTGGAGCTAACTGCCACGCAGAAGCAAGTCGCGGAGGAAAAAGCTTTGGTCGAAAAGCGGCAAAACGAACTGAATGCCATTTCGGCAAATGTCGCAGCCGTGCAGGCTCGTATCGAGTCAGGCACAACGCAATCAGCACAACTGGCCGCACAACAGGCGCAATTGGAAGCCGATTTTCAGGCCGGAAATGTTTCCTTTGCAATCACCGATAAAGAAACTCTGGCTGCCGGATTGGTTGAGGCTAATCAGGCATTGCAGACCCTGGAGGGGCAGATTGCCGGAGCGCAACAGCTACAGAAGGAGCGGGAAAAGTTACAGTCCGACATTCAGACACTCTCCAATGAATTTGCCGATATCACCAATAACGGGACGGAGCTTCGGGGAAAGCAATCGGCGTTGAAGCAACAACTGGAAACTGACCAGAAAGAGGCGGAGCGATTGCAGTCGGAGTTGGCAATCGTGGTCAATCAATTGACGGAAAGTATTGACAAATACGGATTCGCATTGCCGCAGGTGGAAGAGACCGAGTCGTTTATTGCCAGTCTGCAAAAACGCATTAGTCAATATAAGGAACAGTCCACGTTGCAAAATAAGCTTTTGACGGACATCCATACACTGGCTGCCGAACTGAAATCACAGGGTGAACTGGCTGCCGAAAAAGAGACCGCCCTGCAACAATTGCAAAAGCAATACGATGAGTTGACAGTTCAATTTACCGAAAAGGAGCAGCAGCGGATCTCCATTTTACCGAAAGAACTGTCGGTGGAAAAGCAGCGGGAGGAGTTGACCCGACAAGTGCAATTGGCGCAGCAACAGTTGAAGTCGGCCACTGACCAACGGAGTGTGATTCAGGAAAAACTGCTTGCTACCCGCACCGAACTGGAGACGCTTTCGAAGGATTCATTGACACAAAAAGAGAATTACGATACCTTGCAGCAGCAACTGGCTGCACAGCTCTCCGATACGCCGTTTCTCACCCGGGCAGCGGTGGAGGAGGCCTTGCTCTCCGATGAGCGGAAGCGACAACTTGATGTGCTTAAAAAGCAGCTTGACGATACCGCATTGGAACTCATTACCCTCGAAAAGCAGCGACAGTCGGAGTCGGATTCTCACTTGCAAAATAAAAACTTCGAACAGTCTGCCGAAGAGGCATTGGCACAAAAACAGCAGTGCGAAGCTGATCGCGGTGCGATGCAAAAGCAGTTGGGCGAAATCACAGAGCGTTTCCGCAAGGACGGTGAGATTCAGCTACGAAATCAGGAGGTAGTGGAGAAAATCAATGCACAAGAAAAGGTAGTCAGGAAATGGGAAAGCCTCTACTCTCGGTTGGGCGGTTCAAAGGATTCGTTCAACACCTACATCCAGCGGTTGACCCTGAAGCACCTCATTCGATTGGCTAACCACCATTTATCCAAACTCAACAACCGCTATTCGCTCTATATGGGCGACAAATATAAAGCGGGTGAGGAGCTGCAATTTGTCCTCATCGACCACGACCAGACCGACGAAATGCGTTACGTGGAGACCTCCAGCGGGGGTGAGAAGTTCCTCATCAGCCTGGCATTGGCGCTCGGCCTTTCCGACATCGCCAGCCGCAATGTCCGCATCGGGTCGCTCTTTATCGACGAAGGTTTCGGAACGCTTGATGCCAATACCCTGGAGACGGTGATTGCCACCCTCGAAACCCTTCAGTCACAAGGCAAGATGATCGGCATCATCTCGCACGTGGACAGCCTCAAAGAACGTATTCCTACTCAAATCGTGGTGAAGAAGCGCAGCAACGGCGTGAGTGCGGTGGAGATTGTATGAGAATGGTGGTGCTTCTACCGGCTCTCGTAACGCTACTACCGGCTCTCGTGGTTCTTCTACCGGCTCTCGTGAAGCTACTACCACCTCTCGTGGTTCTTCTACCAGCTGTCGTGAAGCTACTACTGGCTCTCGTAGTTTTTCTACCGGCTGTCGTAGAATAACTACAATTTAGATACTGATATATAGCCTTTAATCGTTATTTAACTATCTTTGATTTCTTCAAAAATAGAATTTATATGACACCTTCATCCAAATACCATTTCCTCTGTTTTACCTTTCGCCTGTTGACCTATTTTGCCGACCGCACGAATGGCGCTGCACTGTTTGTACGTCCGAAGCTGATGGTGGGTTCAATTATTCTTTCGTTGGGATTGGTTTTACCGGAAAAAGCGGTTGCGCAAAAGCCTTATGAAGATGAAAAAACACCTCCGGCACAGACTGTAGTTCCGGATTCGGGAATGATAAAGGAAGAAATTATGCCTACTTGTTATATGGTAGACATGCCTGAATATCCCGGTGGAATAGATAGTATGATGATGTTCCTTTCAAAAAACATGGTATACCCAAAAGAAGCTATTGAAAAGAAAATAGAAGGGTTGGTTATCAACAATTTTTTCGTTGACAAAAGTGGTTTAATCTCAGACGTACAAATCATTAAAGGCGTCCATCCATTGCTTAATGAAGAGGCTGTAAGGGTAATTAAATCTTTTCCAAGATGGAAATGGAATAAAGACAGTAAAGATATTTCTCCACTTCGTTTCACATTACCTATCCGATTTACAATTCCAAAGGAGACGTATAAATCTTCAACACCGACAAACTCCAAGACTCAAAAGAATTCTGTCGTTCTATCTGATACTGTTATATATAAAAAAGATTCAACTATCTCCGATAATAACGATATTCCAGAGCCAATATTAATCTTTGAAAGTATGCCAGAATTTCCAAAAGGAAATGAAGCAATGATGGATTATATTCATGAGCATATTATTTATCCAAAAGAACTGCTTGATTCAAATATAAAAGGAACAGTCCTCTGTGAGTTCCTTGTAAGTAAAGAAGGAGTAATTTCAGATATTAAGATTGTAAGGGGGCTAGATCCATTACTTGATGAAGAAGCAGTACGAATTATAAAGACTTTTCCTAAATGGAAACCCGGAATGCAAGGAGGCAAAGCAGTTCCGGTAAAATATACCCTTCCCATCCGTTTTACACCACCCCATAAAAAGAAATAACCCATGTCCAGAAAAATCCAGTTCCATACCTTTCATCTGTTGTTTCGTCTCTTCTCTTATTTGGCTGATAAGTCGGGAGGGTGGAGTATGTTTGTACGTCCCAAGTTGATGGTGGGTGCGTTGATTGTGGGTGTAACCGCTTGTAATGTAAAGACAGGAAAGAATCCAGAAAAAGCGTTGGATAAACAAAAGTCAGATTCAGCAAAAGAAAGACGAAGCGATAATGATTCAGAAGAAAATGATGGCTCACACGTTTTTGCTTGTTATTCAATTGCAGGTCTAGCTCGTGTAGAAAATACAGATGACAATAATGGGCCATATATTATAGTTGATCAAATGCCCGAGTTTCCTGGAGGCCGAGATGCAATGAATCAATTTATTGATAAAAAACTTATCTATCCACCATTTTACCCACCATTAGACAAGATGAATAAAGTAGAAGGGATGGTCATATGTACATTTGTGATAAACAAAGATGGTGCAATTTCAGATATTAATGTCGTGCGGGGCATTAATCCACGACTCGATGCTGAAGCAGTTCGTCTTATTTCAATAATGCCCAAATGGATTCCGGGAAAACAAGGCGGGAAAGCAGTTCCTGTAAAATACACCCTTCCCATCCGTTTTACCTTACCTCCCAAAAAATAACGCCGACCCACTTTCGCAGACCGGCGTGCATTAATCAAGAAACTAAATATAGTCACTTTCAAAAGTCTTTTATCGGATTAGATTAATCCTTTTCAGCATGCGCATGGCACGGAGCCTTTTCAGTTTATTACCCGTAATCACAAAGTGATACGAGATGCACGCTGTGGTGAAGAAGACAAAAGTTTGGACCCATAGGGCAATGTATTCGAAACGGATTTGATGAAGGTCAGCCCCCATTGTACTTAGTTTCAAGAAACCCTGAATTCCAAAAGTAGAAGGGAAGAGATAGGAAAACCATTTCCATCCAACCGGAATTGCCGCCTGCGGCCACGATACCCCCGCCAGAAAGAGCAGAGGAACGGAGGTAAAGACAAAAATCAGCATTGGCGTTTCCCGGTCACGAATCACCCCTGCCAGTGTGATGGCAAAGAAGATAGCCGACAACAGGTATGGCAGCAGAAAGAGCATAATCTGTCCCGGATGCCCCACCATCGGGAAGTCGAAGATAGAAGGCACGCCACGTAGTACCCACGCACACACCGGTGCATAGATCATGAAATAGCACAGCGCTTTTCCCGTTACAATACGCAGGCTCCCGATGAAATGATGATGTCCGAATTCGAGCGGGAAGGTACGGTTTGCATGATTGCGGCTGGTTCCGGTGAGCATACCCACACCCAGTAAAAGTGTCTGCTGGATAATCAATATCAGAATAGCCGGCACCATAGCCGAACCAAATCCCACTTGCGGGTTAAACATCGGCACCCAATCGTATCCGGCAGGTGTAGTGATACGGTCGCCCTGGGTTTGGGTAACGTTACCCAGATTGCGTACCTGTATTTCTTTACCCATCTTCATCGAAACATCGGTAGAGGCCGTGAGCATCGCTTTGTAAAAGAGCATACTGCTCATGTCGCTGTAGAGCGAGACGGTCGATTGTTCTCCCCGGGCAATGTTCCGGCTGAAATCTTCGGGAATAAGCAGGATACCATACGCCTGACGACGGTGCATCAGTTCCTGTCCTTCACTCACTTCCGTACAGCGGGAAACGACATGTACATCAGGGGTTCCGTCAATACGGCGGATGAAGTCCCGGCTCATAGAGGAGCGATTCTGATCCACTACCACCATGGGAACCTCACGTACCATTTCGTTATTGTACATGTAGGAATAGAGCAGCGGGTATCCGAAGGGAACCACCAAAAAGAATATGATTACCCCTGCATCGGAAAAGACACTTTTCAGCTCCTTAAACCAGACAGAGAAGATGTCGGCAATCACGGTCCGCAGAAAGCGGTATAGTTTTGTTTCGGTCATATTTTTTTAGATTAAAGACCATGAGATAAAAGAGTCAGGACTTTGGTAGCGGCACTGAAAAATGGCAGGGAGTCAGTCTCCCTCACATTTCTGCGTGCCGCTGATGCATTTCTGCACGCCTCCCTCGCATTTCTGCATGCCGACGGAGCATTTCTGCGTGCCTCTCTCGCATTTCTGCATGCCGACGGGGCATTTCTGCGTGACTCCCTCGCATTTCCGGGTGCCGCTGATGCATTTCTGCACGCCTCTCTCACATTTCTGCATGCCGACGGGGCATTTCTACGTGACTCCCTTGCATTTCCGAGCGACCCCCTCGCGTTTTTATCACTTGTCTGATTTCTTATGTCTGGGAATACTACATTTTATACTCCTTATATTTCAAAGCATGTTTGAGTTTGGGTAAAAAAGGCAACGGCAACAACATGAATCCGACCAATACCAGATAATCTACCCGTGAGTAGTACATACTAATGCCGTTCAGCGCCTGGTCCACATAGATGAGGAAGTAGTGGCGCAACGGGAAAATATGACTGAGTACCTGTAACGGTTTGGCCATGGCAAAAACGGGGAAGGAAAATCCCGACATCGAAACGGAAATCACCCCAATCAGACTCGCCGCACTCAATCCCAACCGCAACACCGGCAGCAGCGAGATAAAGAATACTCCCAGTGCCTGCGATGCCATGACAAGTAACAAGAGCGCCAGCACCATTGGCCAGACACCGCTCATCAATGGGAAATGCAGGTATTTGTAAAGCAACACCTGAAAGAATACACCCACCAACGTAAAGATGACCGTATGTGGCAACAGTTTACCGATAATGGAAACCGTCATCGAATCCCCGCCGGTATGCAGCCAGTGCAGCGTCGTTTTTTGCTTGATTTCTATCCCTATTGAATAAACGGTCAGCAACAAAACCAGCAATTGTAACACTCCAGGCAATAAGATATTATTGAGGTAAATGGAATAGTTCATCCACGGATTACTCAACGGATGCGAATCCACCACAATGGGTTGCAGCTGCGCCATAATCTGCCGCATCTCCTGACCTTTGGCCAGACGCGTTTTGCGATTTGCTGCTCCCGACACCAATACCGATACGGTCTTCATATCTTTGAAAACCAAAGACGAAGCAATGAAAAAGGTATTATTGGTGTAAAATGAAATCTTCGGTTGCTCTCCATTCACCAAATCGCGGGTGAAATGGCGCGGAATGACAAACACGGCATAGACCTTTCCCTCCTGCATGGCCGAACGGGCTTCTGTAAACTGAGCCAATTCCATCACCACCTGACTTTGGGAAAAAACATCCAGCTGGCGAATGACGTTCCTCGATGTTGATGTCCCGTCCAAATCAACCACCGCCACGGGCAGATTGGTCGGCAATCCGTTCTTCATGAGCGAAGTAAACAGGAAGTAGCAAAACAACGGCGCAATCACCATCGTAAAGACGTAAATCGGATGCGATACGAGTCGCCGTATTTCCCGACGGATAACGGGGAGAAGACCTATATTATTTACCATTTAATCATTTACAATTTACCATTGAAATATGCAGAAACAATTAGCTCATTTACTAATTTCCCAATTTGCTAATTATCACTCCCTCATTCCTTCATTCCCTCAATCCCTAACCAGCAGCACCGACATTCCAGGACGTAAATCAGCCACTTTCTCCACCGGACGGGCACGCACCTCGAAGGTTTTCGCATCAAACTGTCCGGTTACTTTGGTTGATTTCCAGGCCGCGTAGCTACCCATATCCTTGAGGAAAGTTACTTTCAGCGTAATCTCTTTATTGTCCAATGCCGGAACTTTAGCCTTGAAGGTTGCACCCATCTTCAGCTCTTTCAACTGGTCTTCGCGCACGTTGAATACCACCCAGCTATCGTTTAGGTCCACCAGGTTCATGATGGGTGCTCCGGTACCGACCAGTTCTCCCACTTTCGGGTAAAGCTCCGAAACTTCAGCATCAACCGGAGAGGTAAGGGCCGTTTCTTTCAGGTAAGACCGGACTTCCTGCACTGCACCTTTCGCACGGTCAACCAGTGCTGCGGCAGCCAGCTTATCTTCACGTTCCGCTCCGTTTCTGGCCATGTCGTATTGAGATTTAGCGGCTTTTTCGGTGGCGACGGAGGCTTTGTAATTAGCCTCGGCTTCATCGCGTTTCTGTGCCGCTACCACGCCTTTGTCAAACAAGGTTTGCACGCGGTCAAACGATTTATGGGCAATCTCACGGCCTGCAATGGCTTTTTGCCACAGTTCATAAGCACCGGTAATCTGTTCCTGACGGGCACCTTTGATGGCCTTCATATTTTGCGCTTGTGCCGCATTTTCAGCCGCCTCTGCCTGAGTCAGTTTGGCCAGTACTTCGGGAGAATCAAGGATAACCAGCGTATCTCCCTTGGATACTTTTTCTCCTTCGGCAAAGCGAAAAGCCTGAATGCGTCCGGGCACTTTACCCGAAATGCGTACTTCGGTTGCTTCTACCTGTCCCTGAATCACCTCCTGTTGAGGTTTCAGGCATAAAAATCCGATAACGATTGCGGCTATGATTCCAGCCAGCAGAATCAGAAATACCCAGAAAAGTCTGTTCTTTTTCATGTTTGTAGTGATAGACCCCCTAAATCCCCCGAAGGGGGACTTGATGGCCGATTAATAATTTATTGAGTTATCATTTATTTGCCGGAACCAGAAGCCCCTCCTTTGGAGGGGTTGGGGAGGTCTAAGTTTTCCCCTAACGCTTTTGCCAGATACACCTTGCAAAGCCTTACGTCAATCTCCGCATCTATCTTTTCGGAGTTTGCCGAAAGCCAGGCAGTCTGAGCTTCGAGTACATTGGAAGCGGGGATTACTCCTTCGTTGAATCCTAATGTTGCATAACGCAGATTCTCTTCCGCTTTCTCCATATTCTTTTTCGCAGCGATGAGGCGCTTAGAGGCTTCGTTGGATTTGTACACCGCCTGATTGACCTGCAATTCGATTTTCTCCTTTACCTCATCCAACTGGAGTTGGGCTACACGGGTTTCGCTTTTGGCGGCTTTCAGGTTGTGAAAGTTTTCGCCCCAGTGGAATATCGGGACATGCACTGCCACGCCCACATTCCACATTCCACCGAATTTGGTTTCGTAACCGTTGTAGCTGTTGGGATTCGACAAGATATAGCTTCCGGTCATTGCAACTTGCGGCAACAGGTCGGCAATTACCAGTGACTCTTTTTTCTTGTATATTTTGGTGGCTAAATCCAGTGATTTAAGTTCCGGTCGATTGGTAAATGCCCGGTTTGCATCACCCGAAGCGATAACCATTTCCGGTTCAGTAGGGGTATTTTCATCATTCAGGATAAATTCGGATTGAAGGGAAATTCCACACAATTGGCACAAGGACATCCGGCTCAGGCTCAACCCGTTTTCGACTTTGGATAAAACGGTTTCCGCTTCATTCAGTTTCACCTTCACGGTCAGTCCGTCCGCCTTGGTAGCTACGCCGGTAGCGATAGAGGTCTGCACATCGGCATCCAGTTTCTGAAGGAGTTTCACATAACCTTCCGCCAGTTTTTTCTTGTTGGCCAATGAAACCACCTGCCAGTAGTTTTCGTCCGTTTTCAGGATGATGTCCTGCCGGTTGGTGTTGTGTTTGGTTTTGGCCAGCTCCTCTGCAAATTTGGTGATTTCGTTGTAAGCCTTGATTTTACCGCCCATATAGATAGGCTGCGTCACGGTCAGGATACCGGCGAAGACATTCTTCATGTCCATCTCGAAAGCCTCTTTGGGGATGATGGCGTAATCTTTCCAGAGGATTTTTTCGGGATTGGTCTTGGGATTGAATGGATTGCCGTTTTTGTCCAGAGGAACAGCACTTCCGTTTACCATTGTCCAGGAATTGTTGACCTGGTCCGCCCGAAAGCCGAATGAACCGTCAGACATCACCGTTCCCACCGGCAGGTAAGCATCTTCACTCAGCAGGGAGATGTTTTTGCTGTTGCGCAGGTAAGTTCCGGTAAAGGAGACATCGGGCAGGTATTTGGTAAATGCCGCTTTCTTTTTGCTATGCTCTTCGGTGATTTTCTCCTGAGAGATTTTGAGTTCCTTGTTGTTGTCGATGGCCATGCGGCGGCAATCTTCGAGGGTGAATTTTTGCTGTGCCTGTGCAGTTACCACACTGCATACAACAACGATTCCGAATACGCCTATTTTCATTTTCAGATAATATTTTAATTTCAAAATTCGATGGAACTTACACGCATTGACAGGCTCTCCCGAGTGGAGTCAATGCGTGCTTATTCACTGATATCTTATTTATATGAATTCGGGGGCAAAATTACTCTCACTTTAAGGTTTGCATTTTCCCCAAAATGAATTACTTTTATCCAATCGCGCAAGCCTTTTTATTTTAGCCACGAATTCACGAATAAAAACCGGAGTTAAACTCTGATATTTCAAGCGAATACTCCCGAATCTTTTTTCAAGACTGAAAAAAGGGAAGAAACATCTCATTCGTCCATTCGTAGCCTGGTCACAACAATTACAAATATGATTCACGGAATAGCCCTTCGCAATATACTTTTCAGCCTCGAATCCCGGGGCGTTGACTTTGATGACCTGCTCACGGAGGTCAATCTTACTCCGGATGACCTCTATAAGACCGATGTGGTGGTTTCGCCTGTGCAATTGGGTGAATTCCTGGAGAAAACGGTCGCAAAGCTAAACGACCATCGCATCGGACTAAAGATTGGGTTCGAATCGCCTTTTTCCACGTTGGGCGTACTGGGGCAGATTTACCAAAGCTGTAACACCTACGCCGAAGCGTTGGAAAACATGAAAAAGCACATCGACCTGATTGATACGCTCAACTATTATGATTTTCAGATAAAAGAGGACGGTATCTACCACATTACCTGCATTCATGAAGATTGGTTGGAGAATTATCCGATGGCGGCCCGGCAAATGACGGAGCACAACATCGGGTTTAACATACGGAACCGTCGTGAATTTCTGGGGCGCATCGTGAAGCCGGTGAAGATATATACTCCCTATCCCAAAGAGGGCGAGCGCGACTTGCTGGAGGAGTATTTCGACTGTCCGATTATATTCGGGGCAGAGTATCTTTGTATTGTTTTGCCACTGGAAATGCTCGAATGGAAAATTCCGACGGCCAATCCCGATGCCTTGCAGATGTACGAAAGCTACATCCAGCGCATAAAAAACCGGCGTAACGTCTGGACCGAGCATACCAAGCAACATATCTTTGAGCAAATGAAGAGTACGGCTCCGTCACTCAACCTGATAGCGTCGCTGATGAATCTCTCCCCGCGCACATTGCAGTTTTATCTGAAAAAAGAGGAGACTTCGTTTCAGGAGCAGCTCGACCTGATACGTTTCGAGTCGGCCAAGTTATTGCTGAAACAGCCGCAAATTCCTATTGTTGAAGTTGCCGACCGTCTCGGCTTCGAAGTGCAAAGCTCCTTTACCCGTTTTCTGCAAAAGCGTATCGGGAAAACGCCGAAGGAGTTCCGAAAGGAGCTGATGGGAGAGTGAGTAATAATATTCTAATTCAAATTATTTATGCGGATAAAAGAAGTAATATTGCTAATAATTATCTCAATTGGAATTATTTCATGCACTAAAATATCTCCTGCTGCTTTTTGGTTGAACTATAAAAAAGATTTTATAGTTAAGGAACTTAATAATCAAGGTCCTTGGGGTGGATATAGGATAATTCATTGGAAAATAAAGGGTAACGAAGCATTTGAAAAAAGTGATATTTTTAATTATGCTAAAGATAATGGGTGGATATTGATTGATAGTTGTAGTTATAATACTAAACTGCCTAATAGCTGGAGTTTCTTAGGAAAAGCTATTTTCCCATTTAATTACAATAAATCAAACAATGCTGATAATCAAATAAATGACAAACTACCTCGATATATTTATTCTGATTTTGACTTATATAGCTTTCGAACTGGGTGGCTTCTAGTTGAGCCGGGAACAGATGAGTCGATTGAAAAAACAGGATTTATACTATTCAGTAAAAGCAGACAAGAAATGACAATTTATCATTTATGGGGAGAATAATTCAATGAATTATCTTTTCCAAAGGTTCAAGCTTTAGAAAAGTTCGATAGTAAAACTTCACCCATTACCAATTTTTTTTTTGACCATATCTTGTTCAATTCATATTTATATCCAATGAAAAAAATAACCGCAATCCTGGCCGCACTCTTATTTACCCTGAATATGATGGCATCGGAAAAGAAAGCTAGGGTGGACCTGATTCCTGTCCCCGTGCATTGCAAAGTGGAAAAAGGGACATTTACCTTTTCACCCAAAACAGAAATCTGCCTCACCACCGACAATCCGGAGATGCGAAATGCAATCGCCATTCTCTCCGAACGTTTCGAGCGCAGTGCCGGAATTCAACTTAACGTAACTTCAAATGCGAAAGGCGCACAGGTAATCGTCTGCTCGCTGAGTCCGGCCATTACGCATAAAGAGGGCTATAAACTGAATGTTACTCCACACCGTATCGAAGTTGCGGCAGCCACTCCGGCGGGGATTTTCTACGCGATGCAGAGCCTTCGCCAACTGCTTCCGGCAGCTATTGACAAAGATTCGTTATCTTCCGGTGTCAAGTGGTCAGTGCCTTGCATGGAGATTGAGGATTACCCGCGCTACCCTTACCGCGGACTGATGCTGGATGTCTGCCGCCACTTTTTCCCCGTTTCATTTGTCAAAAAATACATCGACTACCTGGCTTACCACAAGATGAACCGTTTCCACTGGCACCTGACCGATGACCAGGGATGGCGCATCGAGATAAAGAAATACCCGAAACTGACGGCGGTGAGCGCCTTTCGTGACCGCACCCTGATTGGCCACTACAGCGACAAACCGCGCCGCTGGGACATGACGCACTACGGCGGCTATTACACGCAGGAGGAGATACGCGATGTCATCGCGTATGCGCAAAAGCGTTTCGTGACCATCATTCCTGAAATTGAGATGCCCGGTCACGCCGAGGCGGCTTTGGCGGCTTACCCGAATCTTTCGTGCAGCGGAGGCCCGTTTGAATTGGTCGGCGATTGGGGTATCCGGAAGGATATTTATTGTTCGCGTGAAGAGACGTTTCTGTTTTTACAAGATGTATTGAGCGAAGTGGCGGATTTGTTCCCTGCTCCGTATATCCACATCGGGGGAGATGAGGCGCCCAAGTTGCGTTGGTTGCGCTGCTTTGCCTGTCAGGAACGCATCAAAAAGGAGGGATTGAAGGACGGGCACGAACTGCAAAGCTACTTTATCCGTCGCATGGAGGATTTCCTGCAAACGAAAGGGAAACGAATCATCGGTTGGGACGAGATACTGGAAGGGGGTCTGGCGCCGAATGCCACCGTGATGTCGTGGCGGGGAACGGATGGCGGTATCGCAGCTGCACGCCAGCATCACGATGTGATTATGACTCCGCTGCAAAGCGTTTACCTCGACCATTATCAGGGAAAACAGGCGGACGAACCGCTGGCTATCGGCGGTTTCACTCCTTTGTCAAAGACATATGACTTCGACCCCACGCCCGCATCGCTCAAACCCGATGAAGCGGCTCATATCCTCGGGGTGCAGGGAAATCTCTGGACGGAATACATCGCTACCGAGGCCTATGCCGAATACATGGCTTTCCCCCGGGCTGCCGCTATTGCCGAAACGGCCTGGTCTTCTCAGGTAAATAAAGACTACAACGCTTTTCTGAATCGGTTGAATCTCCTTTTACCGCATTACGATGCGATGGGATTGCGTTACAGCCGGTCATTTCAGAAGGGGGAATAGGTGGGTTTTTGCCCGATGCAAATTTGCCGGAAATCGAAACTTGGAGAGATAATTTCACTGTGAAATCAGTTGCTGCAAATCTGCAGGAGATAATTTCTATGCGAGAATGACCGCTGCAAAATTGCAACAAACTTTCCCGGAATGGGAACGGGCGCTGCAAAGTTGCAGGAGATGTTCCCGATGCGGGACGGACTGTCGCAAAATTGCAGCGAATGTTCCCGAAGCGGGACGATGCGCTGCAAAATTGAGCAGGTTTTCCCGGAGTGGGAACGGACGCTGCAAGATTTTCAGGCAAATATTTTACCATATAAAACAAGAAAGCCGGCTCACGATGAACCGGCTTTCCTTGTTTTATTGATATTGAATGTAAATGGGTCTTGGTTTTTCCTTCAACACCTCTTCGGGGGTGAGCATGTGGTGAGGAGGATTCTTGAGGTCGTTTTTGTAAAACAGTTTGAATCCTGTAAACTGTACCGGCTGGTGGTGGATGTATGCCTCGTAACTGTCGTGTTTCAGGTAAGGAGCGCCCCAACCGTCCATGTTCATCACAATCTGTACTTCGGGGTGAAGTTTGATGTTCTTGTAGTTCTTCACCATGCCCTGGGTAAAACGGTGTACAATCAGGATTTTGGTGCTCAGGTGATTATCCTTGACCAGTTTGGCCAGATAATTGGAGCAATAATTCACATCCTCAGCATCAAACCAACCGATTTTCGTACCTGGGCGGTGTCCTTCCTTCATGGAAAATTCAGGGTCGATGGCCAGATGTACATTTGGCATTTTCAGATATTTTTCAAGTAACGGCACTTCTGCTTTCAGGTTACTCAGTGCCACCTGTACATCCAGGAAGACGATGGCATTTCCCATTTTTGCAATGGTCAGCGCCGAATCAATCTGCTTATCCGGCATCCGGTAACGGTACATTCCATCTTTGCCCGGACTGCCCTGCGCCACTACCGCGATGTAGTGAATGGCCGGAATCACCGGTGTCGTCGGGTCGGCCTTTTGCCACGCTTTCATCTCGGCATGAAGCTTCACCCAAAGCTCTTTCGGAGGATATTCACCCAAAACCCCCATTCGCTTAGAGAAAAGATTCCCGTAATAGGCAATGATACGGTGGAAGGGTAGAATCGCTCCGTTTTGCGGATAAGGTTGAGGCTTCACAGGCCATCTGCCGGTCGTGTCACCGTTGACCAGTGCCTGTAGTTTTTTGTTGTATGCGACTGTGTCCAAATTGGTTGTCTCTTTGGCAACTTCTTTTGACAAGGATTTCTTTGTTGAATTTTCTTTAGCTGAAGATTCAGATTTGTTTCCGCATCCGGTGAAAAGAAGGAGGGATGCGACGGTTAACGATAGAATGACATTTTTCATAAGGCATAATTGTCTGGTGGTTTAACGGAATGCAAGATAGCGAAAACTTTTTACTAACGGCGGTGATGGTTAAACTTTTCCAAAGTTCAAAACTTTGGAAAAGTTAGAGTCAGTGGGAAACAAAAAAATCTGGTGATTTGTGAAGCGCACAAAATCACCGGATTAATTGTTTTTTAGAGGTGTACGAATGAGCTTCGTTTACCACTAAATTATTTCATGATTGGAGAACCTACAGGAAGCATTACGCGACCGTAGAATTTGTTGAGCAGGTTAGCTCCGGCTCCGTAGAAGCCTAACAGAGAGATAAACAACTCTGACCATGCAGCGATGGTGTGCCAGATTTCGCCCATTTCGAAAGAGCTCATCATCAGGCCAAGGAAAAGCACATCAATCAGTACCATGATTGCAATCAGTACTTTATTTGTGCGGAACGAAGCCACCGTAATAAAGAGTGAGATAATCAGGTAACCCAGAAATGCAAAACCGAGTTGGTGAACATCTACAGTTTGTGCCAGAGCAGCTCCGAAAACGCCCAGTTTAATCAACCATGCGGTTCCGACTGACAACCAGAAAAATCCGTAGATACCAAAAGCGGTAGAACCAAAAAGGTTGTTGTGTTTAAAGTCATAAACACATGCCATCAACTGAGCGAAACCACCCAGGAAGATAGCCCATGGAATCACCATGGAAAGGCCTTCAGTCCAGCCCAGTTTTTGAGATGCGGCTACCAGGGTAACCATAGCAAGGCCGGTCAATCCCAGCGGGGTGGGGTCGGCCACTTCAATTCTAATGTACTTGCCTTGTTCGTGCATAAAAAGATTTTAGTTTATAATTTGCGGGCGCAAAGGTAGTTATAAATCAGTACACTGCAAACTAAGGTTAATTTATAAGACCTTATTTTGCTCATGGAGAAGAATGTTTTGAGTATATTTCCGTTAGAAAAACAGAAGCCGTGATATAAATCCTACATGAATATGAAAACAAAACTTTTATTTTGGACAATGATTCTCTGTGGCATTTTCGCCCTGAATGCGCAGAACTCTTCGGTAAATGACAAATACCAACCTTATTGGACCAAAATCGAAAAAGCGCAAAAAGAGGGGTTGCCTAAGAGTGCATTAAAAGAAAGCCGGGCTGTTTTAGCTCAGGCAAAGTCTGATAAAAACGGTCCGGCCATATTGAAGTCGTTGGTCCTGATAGCCGGGCTACAACAAACGATTGCCCCGGATAGTGTGAAATATCTGTTTAGGGAAATGGAAGGAATGTTGGAGGAAAATCAGGAACCAGTTTTTAAAAGTCTTCTTCACTCCGCTCTGGCTGAACTTTATCACCAGAGTTACCGGCGTGAGTGGTGGGTCATCAGACAACGGACTGCTATTGCTTCCGATAATTCTGATGATATGTCTTCCTGGACTTCTGCCCGGTATATCGATGTCATAGTCAGCCACATCAAACAATCTTTGCAAAATCAATCGACCCTCTCTACTGTTCCGACTGAGAAATACGCTCTGGTATTGGATAAAGGCAAAGATTCTCCGCGGTTACGTCCTTCCATGTACGATTTACTCGTTTACCGGGCAGTGGAGTTGCTACAGGAAAATGACTTCGATGAATACCGGTCAATTGCAATTTCGGCTTTGAATGATTTGAAGAACATAAATACCCAAAAAGGAAACGGGGATGCCTACCTGATGGCTGAATTGCAGCGATTATCATTCTGCAAAGGCCGCGAAGTTTCAGATAACCAGTACGAACAAGCATTATTAGCATTGCAAAAGAAATATAGGAATTCGCCAATTTCGGTGGAGGTTGACCTTGCTTTGGCTGAATTTTATCTTGAAAATGACAATGATATTATTCCCCTGAATGAAGATAATTCAGAGGTTGAACCAGACAACTCTACTAAAATCCGCAATTATGAAAAGGTGCTTCAGATTTGCAATGAGGCGATTCGTCTTTATCCCAATTACGACCGAATCGGACAGATTCAATCCCTGAAAGAACAGATTCTGTTACCGTTCGCCCATTTTTCCATGCCGTCGCAGCTTTATCCCGGTCAAAAGGCTAAAGTCAAAATCCACTACCGGAATCTTGACCAGCTTTCCTTCCGCATTTATCGGGTGGATGCTCCAATGATGGCGGAAATCATCCAGACAAAGAGTAAATATCCGGAGAAAATGGTATTGGAACAAAAACTATCACTCTCCAATCCGAAACCATATCTGGAAAAAGATACCGTAGTGGAAATTTCTGTTTCTCAAATCGGTAATTACCGGTTAGAAAGTTCAGCTGTATCGGGCAAAGAGGTCAAAAACAACGGGTCTGAACATTTCAGTGTAAGTAAAATAGCTGCAGTTAGCCGGTCTGCCGGAGGTGTTGTAGAGGTGCTGGCTGCTGATTTTAAAAGTGGCGACCCTTTGACCAACACCACAGTAATTCTATACAAAAGGAATTATCCCGACCAATTTGCGGAAGTCGGAAGAGGTAAAACACAGGCGCACGGACTTTTTACTGTGGATAAATCAAAATCAGCCAACGCCTATCAGGTCGTGGATGGCGATGATGTTTATTCCCCCATTTCCTATTTACCCTATTCCGGTGAACCCTTGACAACGGCAACGGGTGCTGACATCGAGCAACTATTCACAGACCGCATCGTTTACCGTCCCGGACAGACGGTTTATTTCAAAGGATATGTTTACCGGAGTTCGTTGGAGCGTGGGACGGAGGCCATCGAGCAAAGGGCAGTAACCGTTTTACTCAAAGATGCGAATGGTAGGGAAATAGATAAAAAAGAACTGGTTTCAAATGAATTTGGCTCATTTGCCGGCAGTTTTATTTTACCCAAACAAACCCTAAACGGGGAGTTTTCTATATCTACGGCTAATGCAAATTACTCCTTCTCCGTAGCAGAATACAAACTGCCGAAGTTCAAAATTGAGTTGAAGCAGTCAGACAAAACGTACCAGTTTGGAGATAACATTACCGTCAAGGGAAATGCACAAACCTTCTCCGGCGTGAAGATGGACGGCCAGGTCGTGAAATATAAGGTAACCCGAAGGATGCACTGGTTCTGCCGCTGGGGAAGCCGGATCGAAAAAATAATCGCTACGGGAACTGCTAAAACGGATGCGAACGGCCAGTTTACGATTTCTTTTCAGGCAGAAAAAGATCCTAATAGCTCTGCTTATCCCTGGCTGGCTTACAATTTCAATGTTGAAGCCTCATTGACGGATAAAACCGGAGAAACACAGCAAGCAGACCTGTCTGTTCCGGTTGGCAATGTTTCAATGGCACTTGATTTTGAAATGCCGCAGGATGTGGATCGGGAGCATTTGCCTAAAATAATCATTCGGGCGAATAATCTCAGTGGAATGCCGGTTACAGCAAAAGGCAGCTACCGGCTTTACCGGTATGAAAATCAGACTTTGCAGGAAATAGATGACAATCAGAAGTTGGTGCGCGAAAAGAAACCACGACTGGAAGCCGAATTTGAAGCCAATAAACCGATTAATACCGACCGTTGGAATGCATTGACTTCCGGTGAATATCTGATTGTTGCCGAAACAAAGGACGAACAAGGACGAATAATCAAGGAAGAACGTCGCTTTACCCTTTTCCATTTTTATGAAAAGGAGATGCCAAAGACGGCTTACGTCTGGTTGTACAAATCCGTCACCGAATGTCGTGTTGGCGAAGGAGCCGTGATGCTGTTCGGTTCATCGGCAGATGCCGACGTTCTTTTTGAAGTCTATGACAATAAATCATTGGTTGACCGGAAACGGTTGAAACTCAACAACAATGTAAGAAGGGTAGTTGTGCAGTATCTTTCAAGCTATGGGAAATCCATTACCGTGCAATTCAGTTATTTCAAGAACGGGCATTTCTTCCATGAATCCGTCGATGTGAAACAGGCCGAACCCGATCGTAAAATCTCTATGCGTTGGAGCTCTTTCCGCGATAAAACCACACCCGGACAAAAGGAAGAGTGGAAACTAACTGTTCGTGACCGGGAGGATTATCCCTTAAAAGCAGAAGTGCTGGCGGAGATGTATGACCTGTCATTAGACCAAATCAGACCTTTTAATCCGGTGTTTAATCTTCCTACGTTTACAACTCATGCGTTGAGTCCCTGGTATTCCGAAGGAAGAGGATTTAATAATGAAACCGGTTGGCTGAATTTTGACGGGAAACAGTACAAATCCCGCGAATTTGACTTTGACCGATTAAATCTGGATATCAATTCCTACAGAAACAGGTCATTAAGGGCGGGGGTAATGGAGGCAAAGGCGGCCGTTGGTGCTGTCAATTTTGACAAAGGGACAGATGATATTTCTGAACCATTTATGGTGCTTAATGAAACAAAAGTGGCAATAACCGGAGTGCAGCAAATTTCCACAAAAAAAATAACACTCGAACAAAACCAGAAACCTGTTACAATTCGCAAAAACTTTGGAGAAACAGCCTTCTTCTATCCGCAGCTCAAAACGAACAAAGACGGAGATGCTGTGGTCAGCTTTACTGTACCGGATAATCTTTCAGATTGGAAATTTATCGGAAGGGCCCACACTAAGGATATGCGGACTTATCAGCTGTTGGATACCATTTCCGTCAGGAAAGATTTAATGATTGAATCCTATATGCCGCGCTTCGTGCGTCAGGGTGATAAAGTGGTGTTGACTGCCAAAATCTCAAATCTCTCCGATAAGGCTATTTCCGGAATTGCCAAAGTCGAGATTTTCAATCCGTTTACGGGAAAGATTCTGACTAATATCAGCCTGAATCCTCTGCCTTATCAGCTTCCGACTGACGGTAATACATCGGTCGCATGGAATCTGGATATTCCTTCTGACGCTGAATTATTGGGGTGTCGTTTTATAGCCGAATCCGGTCAGTTTAGCGATGGTGAAGAACAGATTCTACCAGTACTGACCAAACGTCAGTTAGTCACGGAAGCAGTTCCTTTGAATCTCGGATGGACGGGAGATAAAAAGATTTCATTACCCCAAGGTTCACCTTCACAGACCGATTACCGGATTACTCTTGAGTTGGTTTCCAATCCGGCCTGGTATGCTGTTCATGCTTTACCCGTAGTGGCAGAACCGACCTCTGAAGACCTCGTTTCCTGGGTAACGGCTTTGTATGCCAATTCATTGGCAACACACATTGTAGCCTCAAATCCGGGCATACAGAATTACTTCAAGACCGCATCGTTGTCAACAAATGCGCAGGAAGCCTTCCGTTCCAAACTGGAGAAAAATGAAGAGCTGAAATCCGTCCTGATACAGGAAACTCCGTGGGTCAATCAGGCTGTAGGGGAAACGCAACACAAACAGAGATTAAGCGAACTGCTTAATTCCAACCGGTCAAAAACACTTACAGATAAGGCGCTGACCCGAATTACACAATTACAAAACAATGATGGTTCTTTTTCCTGGTATCCGCAAATGGCTGGAAGTGCTTATCTGACTCGCTTTGTACTATCCAGTCTTTCGAAACTTTCATCGTTGGGCGCAACAGAAAATAATCCGGAAATTAAACCAATACTTGAAAAGGCAGTCCACTATCTGGATGCCGACTTGCTCAAAACTTATGAGGATTTGAAGAAGTACAATTCAAATTGGTCCCAGACTGCAGTGCTGTCTCTGTCAGATTTACAGACGTTGGTTTTGCGTGCCGCATTTCCCAATATAGAAATGAGTGCTAAGGAAAAAGAAGCTTATCAATTCTATCAGACACTGGCAGAGCAACATTGGGTTGAAAAGTCATTACAGGAAAAAGCACTGACCTTAATCCTGATGAAGCGTCTGCAAAATCAGTCAGTGGCGACAAATATTCTAAAATCCATCAAAGAATTCGGCAGCGAATCACCGGAGTTTGGGTACTATTTCCCTTCTTTGACACCTGACCACCGATGGGGGCGAACAGCAATAACCGTTCATACCCAAATTATGGATGCCTTTGAGTTGATGGGAACAGAAGCTCCAATTTTGAAGAAAATGCAAATATGGCTATTGAAGCAAAAACAGACTGAACAATGGAATTCGTTGCCTGAAACCGTCGATGCCGTGTATGCTTTACTCAAGAGAGACAGCGAGTTACTCGCTGCAACCGGTAAAGTTTCAGTAAAAGTCGGGGATAATGTTGTTCTGAAAACAAATGACGATTCTCCAACGTTTGAATACAAGGCGGAAATTCCTGTTTCGGATTTCAATAAATCGAATCGGGAAATCGTTTTCACCAAGACAAGTCCGGGGATAACCTGGGGAGCCATTTATCGGCAATATTTTGAAGATATGGATAAAATCAAGGCTCAAAAAGGTGCTTTATCCGTTTCCAAAACATTGTATCGTGAGGCCCTAACTGGTAATCAGAAGCAATCACAGCCGGTTACACCGGAAATGCCTCTTAGAGTAGGCGATAAGGTTATCGTAAGACTGGTTCTAAAATCAGATCGGGATCTGGATTTTGTTCATTTAAAAGATAATCGGGCAGCTTGCCTTGAGCCGGTGGAACAACTTTCGGGATGCCGTTGGAAAGATGCCGTTTGCTATTATCAGGAAACAAAGGACGCTTCCACCCAGTTCTTTTTCCCACAACTTAATAAGGGAACTTATGTGATTGAGTACTCATTGTGGGTCAACCGGGCCGGGAGCTATACCGCAGGCGTTGCATCATTACAATGCTTATATGCACCGGAGTTTGTTGCGCATTCTGTCGGAGAATCTTTGTCTGTTAAGCCATAAAAAGGCTGTAAGGGATTCGCATTTACCCTTATTTTAATACATTTGCAGGGATATTCTGTATCATGATTTATTCATCTAAATAAAAAAGTGGAGTTATGAAAAAAGTGTTTTTCGCAGCACTAGTTATGTTAGCTGCAATTTCAGCTTTCGCTCAGAGTGGGCCAGTGATTGATTTCAAAGACAAATCGCATGATTTTGGAACCATCAAGGAAGATGACGGGAGTGTAACCTGTGAGTTCATTTTTACCAACAAAGGTGATGCCCCATTGGTAATCAGTCGAGTGCAGGCATCGTGTGGTTGTACTACTCCTGATTGGAGTAAAGAGCCAATTGCTCCGGGCAAAACGGGATTTGTAAAAGCAACTTATGCAGCCAAAGGCCGTCCCGGACAGTTTAGCAAAACCATCACAGTGTATTGCAACACAAAAGAAGGTACTGTCATACTGAACATCAAAGGAAACGTTTTACCCAAAACAGCAAGTATCGAAGACCAATATCCGGTATCTTTTGGTGACTTGAAGCTTGGTAAAATAAACCTTTCGTTTTATGACATTCAGAAAACCGGAACCAAAACTGACAAAATTGCAATTTACAACAGCGGGAAAAACCCGCTGTCTTTGCATTTTAGCCGTGTTCCGTCACATTTGACTGTAGTTGCTTCTCCTGCTGTTGTTCCGGCTTCAGGAAAAGGAGAAATCGTTGTAACCTACAAAGGTGCTGTGAAAGATTGGGGAACTCGTCTTGATGATATTTTTATTCTCCAGAATAATGAGTCAAAAATCGCCAGTGATCGCAAGATTACAGTTTCGGCTAATATCGTGGAAGATTTTTCCGTTTTAACTCCTCAGCAACGTGAAAATGCGCCCCGCATTGAAGCCAGTTCTACAAACGTAAATTTTGGCAAAATTAATCTTAGCGACAAAAAGACAGAAGTTATTACTTTGAAAAATGCAGGAAAAAGCACGCTTCATATCCGTAAAATAAAAGCTAATTCCAGCCTGTTACAGGTAAGGGCTGACCGTGTCAGTGTTGCTCCGGGGAAATCTATTCAGTTGCAGATTGCTCTTATTCCGGGTAAAGCCAAAAGTGGTGTGAATGAATTGGTAAGTGTTATATCCAATGATCCGTCCAATTCGATAATCAACATTCATGTAGCCGCTACACGTTAATACTTCCCAAATTCAGAGTGCTATAGACGGACAGAATATCCATTTTCGGACAATCTTTGGATTTAATGATTACTTTTGCGGAAAATTTTAGAGGCAGAATGCCGGAAAGCTTACAATATGTTTAAAGGAAAAACCGTAGTTTATACATCCGGAACGTTTGATATGTTCCATATCAATCACCTGAAAATGATCAATTACGCTCGTGGTTTGGGCGATTTATTGATTGTTGGTGTCAGTACAGATGAGCTGGTTTGTTCATATAAGGCCAAACCGGCTATTCCTTTTACAGAGCGTTTACAAATTGTTGAAGCACTTAAAGGCCCCGATATTGTTATACCTCAGCACAGCCTTGATCACACTGAGATTGTGAAGAAACTACACATTGATGTTTTTGTGGTAGGGGATGACTGGTATGGTAAATACGACTATCTGCAGGATTTAGGTGTGGATGTTTTTTATTTCCCATATGGCAACGGTATTTCTTCTACCAGCCTGAAAAAGTCAATTTACGAAAGCTATAACCAGAGTCTGCGCGTTGAGCGTGAAGCAAAACCGATAATTCCCAAAGAAGAATAAGAGATAATGAATCAACAAACCGCTTTAATAACAGGTGGGACAAAAGGAATAGGCAAAGCCGTTGCTCAGCGATTGTTGGGTGAGGGCTTTGATGTTTTATTGACCTATGGATCCGATATTCAGCGTGCAAACGAAGTTAAGGATGAACTCGCAAGTGCTTTCCCTTCAAGTCGGGTTTATATCCTTCAGGCTGATATTTCAGATTTGGCATCAATTGATCTTATTTGTAATTATATATCTGATAATGGCCTTTCTATTGGTTCTGTGATTTTCAATGCCGGACTGACTGACCGAACTGACTTTCATCAAATCAATCCGGAAGAGTGGAAACGTGTCTTTGATGCTAATGTTCATTTCCCAGTCTTCCTTCTTCAAAAATTATATGATCAAATGCAACCCGGTGCATCCGTTGTCTTCACCGGATCATTGATGGGAATTCATCCCCATTCGGTGTCACTTGTCTATGGAGTCACCAAATCGACCGTTCACGCATTGGTAAAGAACCTGGTCAAATTCCTAGCTCCAAAAGGGATTCGTGTAAATGCTGTGGCACCCGGTTTTGTGGATACAGAGTGGCAGAAGACGAAACCCGCAAAAATCAAGGCTAATATTAATGCCAAGATTGCTTTGGGGCGTTTTTGCGAACCGGAAGAATTAACTGATGTCTACCTGATGTTGGTTGAAAATAAATACATCAACGGCGAAATTATCACTGTGGACGGTGCCTATTCGTACAAATAACATATCTGAGGAATCGAAAAATAGCTTAATTTGACTACCTTTGCGGCCATTATGAAGACTATGTCTAAACATTACAACCACAATGGCTCAAAATTCAACTGAAAAAATAACACTCGAATCCTCTCTAAAATCTCTGGAAATTGAGAATTTCCTTGACCGTTACTTTTATCGTCCGGTCGCTTTTCAGATCGCTCTATTACTTCGTCATACTCCGGCAACACCCAATATGGTCACCGTTTTGTCCATTTTTGTTGGGATTGCCGCTGGTACCCGCTTTTACTTTGATGATATCTGGACAAATATTACGGGTATCCTTCTCCTGATTTTAGCTAATACACTCGACTGTGTTGATGGCCAATTGGCCCGACTTACTGGGATTAAATCGAAAATCGGTAGAATTCTTGATGGATTTGCCGGTGATCTTTGGTTTGCAACTATTTATATCGCGATATGTTTGCGTACCATGAATGAAGGAGCTCCGGTATATATCTTTGCATTAGCTATTTTCTCTGGTTATTCTCATTCCCGTCAGGCTGCTATCGCTGATTATTTTAAGAATATCCACCTCTTTTTCCTGAAGGGGACAGCCGGTAGTGAACTGGATGATGCCGAAACTTTACAACAAAAATATCTTGCCCTTTCCTGGAAAAATGATTTCTGGGAAAAATTATTCAAATTCTTTTATCGCTTTTATACCCGCGGACAGGAAAAGCTTACTCCCGAAATTCAGAAAATGCGAAAAACTATCGCATCCAGATACAACAATAACATTTCAGAAGAATTAAAAAGCGGTTTTCGTACCGAATCAACCGGAATCATCTTTTGGATGCACTCGTTATCTTTTAATACTCGTTCTCTTTTCTTATTCGGATTTACTTTAATCGGTCATCCATGGTACTACTTTATTTTTGAGATTGTGGCGTTGAATCTGGCTTTACTTACCGGATTGAAGAGATATGAGCAAGTTTGTAAAACTATTAATGAAAACATTTTAGCCGGAAAATATGACAAAAGGTAAAATCACCAAGAATATCTTCTTTCTCATCGCTGTTGTAGCCATTGTGTTAATTGTATGGAAGATAGGTTTTGATACTATTGTTGAGAATATCCTGAAAACAGGGTGGTGGTTTTTCCCGATTATCGGTATCTGGCTGGTGGTCTATCTGATAAATGCCAAAGCGTTTCATCTGATCATCAACGACGAAAAGCATAATGGCAAAGTCTCTTATCTGAAGTCTCTTCAACTGACTATTACCGGTTTTGCCCTTAATTATTCTACTCCGGCCGGTATGATGGGGGGGATGCCATATAGGGCTTTAGAACTACAGAAGATAGTAGGAGGGCATAAAGCGACTTCCTCAGTGGTGCTTTATACCATGATGCATGTGATGGCCCACTTTTTCTTTTGGTTGACCTCTATCCTGGTTATTGCATTCTTTATTACCGTTTCCCACGATTTGTCGATTGTGCTAACGGTTATATTTATCTTCTTCGTTGGTCTGACATTCCTGTTTTTCAAAGGATATAAAAGAGGATTGTTATTGAAGTTTTTTGCTTTCCTCAAAAAACAACCGTTTTTCAAAAAGAAGGCTGCAGCTTTTTATGAGAAAAAAGAGGCAGAGTTGATTGAAATTGATACTCAGATATCAGATCTGTACCTTAACCGCAGGAAGACGTTTTATTATACGTTAGGCCTAGAATTCCTCGGTAGAATGGTGAATAGCCTTGAAGTCTATTTCATCATTCATGCAATTGGTATTGATGTGACCTACATGCAAGCGTTTGTAATGGTTGCTCTCACAACATTACTGGCCAATATTCTTTTCTTTTTCCCAATGCAATTGGGTCCAAGGGAGTTCGGATATACCGGAGCTTTAAAGTTGATGAAAATAGCGCCTCTTGTAGGCCCGGTAGGTGGTTTGGGTATTTATGTAAGTCTCGTTACACGTATCCGGGAAATGATCTGGATCGGTATTGGTGTTGTTCTTATGAAAATTAATTCGAAATAATGCGCAGGGTAGTTCTTGACCAAAAAGATTTCGCAATAATGTCACCGCTGTTAAGGGGTAAAAAAGGGTTACGTTTAGGACGGTGTCTTGTCAGGTTGTTGTCAATACATCGGGTAAACC
Source organism: Parabacteroides sp. FAFU027 (assembly GCF_022808675.1). Taxonomy (NCBI): domain Bacteria; kingdom Pseudomonadati; phylum Bacteroidota; class Bacteroidia; order Bacteroidales; family Tannerellaceae; genus Parabacteroides; species Parabacteroides sp. FAFU027. The sequence goes on along the minus strand of NZ_JAKZKV010000001.1, from coordinate 688,620 downwards.
GGGTATATGAAAACTCTATACATTTGAGAGGGGCAGAGTTTGCCGCTTCTTTACTTAAAGACGTGGGAGTATCTTATGAAATTGAAAATGAAGAACAGTTATCTAATTTACCAGAGGGGACTTTCATAACTGTTTCTAACCACCCTTATGGTGGATTAGACGGTGTTATTATGATCGACATCATGGTTAGACGTCGCCCTGATTATAAATTCATGGTAAACTCCATTCTGATGAATGTCAGAACCATGGCTGATAATTTTGTCGGTGTTCAACCTGCAACGGCTAAAAGTTCAGGTTCTAATGATAATGCTCTAAAACTTAAAGAAACAATTCGGCACATGAAAGAGGGGCATCCTATGGGTTTTTTCCCGGCAGGAGCAGTTTCCAACTTTCATAAACCCAACTGGTTTCAACTTACTGATCGTGACTGGCAGCCAACTGTAATACGTCTTATTCAAGCGGCAAAGGCACCGGTTATACCTATTTTCTTTCATGGAAAGAACTCCTGCTTCTTTAACTTTCTCGGCCGGGTCAACTGGCAACTCCGAAGCATGCGTATGCCTTACGAAGTTTTCAATAAAAGAGGGAAAACAATAAAAGTAACAATCGGTGATCCAATTTCCTGGGAAGAGCAGAAACAATATGCAAAAGTAGAGGAGCTGGCTGCTTTCCTGAAAGCCAGGACTTATGCACTGAGTAAAAAAGGGTGAATGGAAAATTTTCCACTCACCCTTTTTTATCAGTTATTTTGTCTGGTTTCGCTCAGATATTTATTCTTCAGCGATTTTACCGGATACCAGGCAGACAGGAACCCAATCGTAAATACCACTCCTAATATGGTCATCAGGTCTGTACAGACCACTTTTACCGGATAGGTATCCACTACAAATGCTCCCATATTGCCTCCCATTCGTAATAATCCGAAACTTTCCTGAGCGACACATAGAAGAAGTCCTAGTACAATACCGACTATTGCTCCAATTGCGGAGATCATCCACCCTTCAAATAAGAAGATCCGTGAAATAAGCTGATTGTCCGCACCCAGGCTACGTAGTGTTGCAATATCAGCCTTCTTCTCGATAATCAGCATAGACAGCGAACCGATGATATTAAATGTCGCAATCATCAGGACGAAACAAAGGATCAGGAAGGTCATCCATTTTTCGATTTTCATCATTTTGAAAGCCTCTTCCTGTTGTTCGTACCGGTCTGCAACTTTAAACTGAGGCCCCAGAGCCCTGGCTATTTTCGACTTAACATCGTCAATATCTGTGTTTGGCTTCAGTTTTAACTCAATTGAGGTTACCTCATTGGTATATTGGAAAAGCTTTCTGGCCAGACTGATCGGAACGATGATAGTTGACTCATCGTATTTCGCCTGATTGACACTAAATATTGCAGTGACATAGGCGTAGTCTGTATTAAATGCGGATGCCGGATTAGCCATGCTGACTTTACCTTCCCTTTTCGGAGCGTAAATTTCAAGCGGCTCCACAAAGTTAGCCCCCACTCCAAGCGACAGGGATAATCCGGCGCCAACGGTCGCATAACTCACCAGGCTATCAGCCAATACAAATTTCCCATCATACAGGATACTATCAATGTGGGTTAGCTTTGAGAAATTATCCGAAACCCCCATCAGGGTTGCAGTTACCTGACGGTCCTTGTAGCGAACTAAAGCGTTGTCTTCCACAATCTCAGAGAAGACAGCTATCTCGGGCATCTTTCTCAATGCATTGATTTTTTCATTATTTGCATTGAATGTTTTTCCTTCAACAACAGAGACCTTTAGTTCGGGGTCAAAGGAGCAAAAAAGAGATGCAACCAGATTCTGGAATCCATTGAAAACCGATAAAGTACAGACCAGTGCCATTGTAGCGATGGCTACACCACTGACCGATACCATCGAAATGACATTGATGGCACTGTGGGACTTTTTCGAAAAAAGATATCGAAATGCGATTTTACCGGAAAGACTCATGGTGTAGTTTTCTTTATGTCATCCTGGGGATGAATTGCCAGTTTGTGGGTTAAGAGCCTGTTTTAATTTTATTGCTCGACTTTTTTAGGGCTATTACAAAGTAGATTTTTTGCTTTTCTCCCGCAGATTTAGCGGGCTAAATCAAGGGCGAAAAGTGAAAAATATGCACGGAATAGACTAAAAAAGGAGCAAAGAAAGACGATAAGCCTGCTTTATAAGATGTTTCGGTAAAATTTAAACAGGCTCTAAGTCCGGATGGGAAAATGCTTTATTTCTTAAGCAGGTTGTCGATATTCTCGATGTAGTCCAGCGAGTCATCTATATAGAATGACAACTCAGGAATCACGCGAAGCTGGTGACGTACACGTTTGCCCAAATCGAAACGAATCTGCTTCACATTAGCCTGAATAGCTTTAATCAGCTCCGGGCCTTTTGCCGATGGGAAAACGCTGAGATATACTTTGGCAATTCCCAGGTCAGGAGATACGCGCACGGTGCTCACGGTAATCAGGATACCTTGCATGGCACGGGCTTGTTGAAGGAATATATCGCTCAATTCTTTTTGTAACAGGCGATTGATTTTACTTTGTCTTGTTGTTTCCATTTATATAAACTGGTTTGCTCCTGAAAAAAGAGGAGCTGATATTAATTAAACTTCTTTACGTAAGCGTGCTACCGGCATGCCTAATTGCTCCCGGTATTTAGCTACTGTGCGCCGGGCGATGATGTACCCTTTTTCGTTGAGGATTTCGCACAACTTTTCATCGGGTAGCGGGGAGCGCTTATCTTCAGCCTCAATAGCATCCTTGAGGATCTTCTTGATTTCGCGTGTTGAAACTTCTTCACCCGATTCAGTCTGCATACTGTCAGAAAAGAAAAACTTCAGCGGGTAAACCCCGAAATTGGTCTGTACATATTTGCTGCTGCTCACCCGGGAAATCGTGGAGATGTCCAGGCCTACCTTTTCAGCCACGTCTTTCAAGATCATGGGCCGAAGGTCGGTTTCATCTCCCGTAAGAAAAAAATCACGTTGTAACTCTACGATGGCCTCAAAGGTAGAAGAAAGCGTCATCTGGCGTTGCTTGAGTGCATCAATAAACCATTTGGCGGAATCAAGTTTTTGCTTGACGAACTGTACCGCCGCTTTTTTATCCTTGGTTTGGTTTGCTTTATTACCCATGAAATCCTGAAACATATCCGAATAACCGCGGCTTACCCGAAGGTCAGGAATATTTTTATCATTCAGGTAAATCGAAAGCTCTCCATCAATGGCTTCAACGATAAAATCAGGGATGATCTGATTTACTCCGATCGCTTCGCCTTCCTCTCCGGAAGAGTTCCCGGGTTTGGGATTCAAAGAGGTAATTTCGGCAATGGCCGCTTTAAGCTCTTTTTCGCTGATTTTATACAGGGTGATTATTTTGTCAAAATGCTTTTTGGAGAATTCCTCAAACGAATCAGTGACAATGCGGATGGCAAGTTCGATAGACGGTTCCTGTTTCTTGCGTTTCAACTGAAGCAAAAGACATTCCCGTAAATCCAGGGCACCTACACCCGCCGGGTCAAGGTCCTGGATAATATCCAGAATCAGACGTAGCTCTTCGTCGGATATATCTATGCCGACCTGAAACAGCAAATCGTCAGAGATGGCACGCAAATCGCGTCTCAGATAGCCGTCCGGGTCAATGTTTCCAATGATGTATTCACCCACTTTTTCTTGTAGCTCGGAGAGTTCTCTTAAGTGGAGTTGCCGGATAAGCCCCTCGTGAAAAGTCTCGCGCTCACCTACAAAGATAGTTTCGCTGCGGTCTTCGCGGTTTTGCTTTTCATTTAGCTTGTAGGAAGGGATTTCGTCTTCGTTGATATAATCGCCCAGACTGAAATCTTCATTCGACCAGTTATCATCAGTTTCGTTGCCAAAGTCATCTGTGTCAGAAACTTCAGCCAAATCAACACCCTCTTCTAAAGCCGGATTTTCCTCCAGTTCCTGATGGATTTTCTCCTCCAGCTCCATGGTGTTTAGCTCCAGCATTTTAATCTGTTGGATTAATTGCGGAGTAAGCTTTTGTTGAAGTTTTTGTGATAGTTGAAGTTTTTGCATAAATCGGGTAAAGTCAGGCTCAGCGCATGATTGATGCAAAGGTACGACATTTTCAACGCTTATAAAAGTTGAAAATATAAAACAGCAGAAGCCCTGAAGGTGGAGATTGCCTGAAAAAGAAAGCCTGCCGGATCATTTCTCCGACAGGCTTTAGGGATATGTCTGGTATCAATACCGGAAACTGCTTCCACCCAGAAACTCCCGGATAAGGGATGTCGGTGGAATTTCCCGGTCGTAAATCGGATAGAAATAGCTAAGGAAACGCAACAGGCGAGTGGCTTCGGAATATTCGTCACAGTTTTGCGGCACAGCCATCAGCAGCGGCTCCACATAGCGTTTCAGCACGGCCAACTCAAATAACAGAGCCGAATTGAACATCGCATCGGCATTTTCCTGAAAGGGGAAAATCCACTTCTCTTCGCCCCGGCGAACACTCGGCCAGCGGGCAATGGTGTTACGGGCAGAGTAGTTGCGGTATTTGAAGTCGCGGATGATGCGGCGTAACAGACGGTTATCCGTTGTGGGAATCCAGTTATGGTCATCCAGCGAAATCGTGGTCAACGCCGAAACGTAAATCCGGTACTTCAGTTCATCGGGGATATGCGGGGTCAATTCCGGATTCAGACCGTGTATACCTTCAATCAGCAGGATGTTATTTTCATGCAGGCGCAGTTTATTTCCTTTATACTGACGTTTGCCCTGTTCGAAACTGAACGTTGGCATGGCGATTTCCTTTCCTTCGAGCAAATCATTCAGGTCTTTATTGAAAAGCTCCAGGTCCAGGGCATAGAGGGATTCAAAGTCATGCTCCCCATGTTCATCCAGCGGCGTTTTGTCCCGTTCGATAAAATAGTTATCCAGGGAAATGGAGACCGGCTTGAGCAAATTGGTCATCAGCTCGATGCTCAGTCGTTTGGTAAAGGTCGTTTTTCCGGACGAAGAAGGGCCTGCAATCAGGATGATCTTGGAGCTTTTAGCGGCAATCTCATCGGCAATGTGGGAGATTTTCTTTTCGTGAAGCGCCTCCGAAACCTTGATAATGTCGGTCGCTTCCCCGCTTTTGCTGGCCTGATTCAACGTCGCCACATCGCTGAACCCGAGGATTTCATTGAAACGGTTGTATTCGTGAAATATATCGAGCATCTTTTTCTGAGGCACAATATCCTCCAAAATCGTCGGTTTATCCCGGTTGGGGATTCGAAGCAACACACCGTCCTCGTAACAAATCAGGTCAAACAGGTAAAGGTATCCGGTCGATGGAACCAGGTTGCCATAGAAATAGTTGATGTGCTCGCCCAGCTGATAGTATGAAGAATAAACCTCCCCCGTGGAAGCCAGCAATTCAGCCTTGTCCATCATGTCGTTGAGTTCAAACAGACGGACGACCTCTTCGGTCTGCGCCTCTTTGCGGTGGAAATGAAGGTCTTCGTCGATAATCTCCTGCATCCGTCTTTTTATCCGTGATACTTTATCCGAACAAACATCCGCTCCCAGTTCCATTTTACAGAAATAGCCTTTGGAAATGGGGTGTTCAATCCGCAGTTTTGACCCCGGGAAAATTTCCGCCATCGCCTTATAAAGCACAAAGCACAGCGAACGCACATACGTGCGCATTCCCGATGAATTGGTCAAATCTATGAATTCGACATTTTTTGAGGTGAAAACACGGAAACGAAGTCCTTCCACCCGGTTATTCACCTTCGCACTAACGACGAGGTAAGGCGTTTGAACCTCCAGTTCATTGTAAATATCAAGCAGGGTTACTCCCACGGGAAAATCACGAAACTCATTCGTGTTTTTGCAATATATTCTGACGGTATCGTACATGGTGGTTCGTGTTTTTGGTGAGACAATAGAGGTTATTCTCCGAAATATATCCGTTTTGAGTAAATAAAACAAACAGTCGCCTCTTTTTTTTCTCAAAGCAATGAATTTAGGGAATTCCATGCCGGTTTTCCTCAGAATTTCGTAGGTTTGTCGGTTTTCTAAATCAAACAATAATTTACTCCTATATGAAACTTACCGACAAATGGTTTAGCGCTATCTCTGAAGATGAGAATGGCAAACTGGTCATCGTGACCGGCCGTGACGATATTATGGATTTTGTGAAATCCGGAAAATTCAAAGAGCGAGCCGAGATTTACTGGAAATACGAAGGCGATGGACAGGGAATGCCGTCGGAGGAGCTTTCAGAACAAATGGAGCAGGTGGAAGAGGCTTTGCGTAAATCCATGGAAAAGGACAAACTGGCCATCCTGACCGGCGTCTATACCGGAGGTGGGCAGAAGACCTGGGTCTTTATCTGCCGCACCGTTCGTGTATTTGGAGAGCGCTTGAATGAGGCACTCTCTTCCTTTGACCTGTTGCCAATTGAGATTTATACGGAAAATGACCCTGACTGCGAAGAGTATCTCGATATGCTAGAGATGAGAAGCTGGGGTGGTGATGATGACGATGAAGATTAATTTCTTACCATGAAGATACAGAAGACCAATGCCGCCCGCATACTCGACCGTTTGAAAATTGCTTACGAACTGGTTCCGTATGAGGTGGACGAAAGTGACCTGAGCGCGATTCACGTTGCAGAGCAATTGGGGCAGTCCATCGAACAGGTGTATAAAACCATCCTATTGCGTGGTGATAAATCCGGTGTTTTTGTCTGTGTCATTCCCGGTGCGGCAGAGGTTAATCTCAAACTGGCAGCCAAAGTCTCCGGTAATAAAAGCGCCGAAACCGTTGCCATGAAGGAGCTTTTACCGTTGACCGGATATATCCGTGGCGGCTGTTCTCCTTTGGGTATGAAAAAGCCGTACCCTATTTACCTCCACAAGGATGCGCTGGAGCAACCGTTTATCTACATCAGTGCCGGACAGCGCGGCCTGCAATTGAAGCTCTCTCCGCAGGATTTATGTCAGGCGGTAAATGCTACGGTTTGCGAGGTGGTGTAACTCTGTTATTCAGGCGAATAAATGAGATAATACAATTTCGTAGGTAGAAGAACCGCGAGAGGTGTTCGCCGTTTCACGAGAAGTGGTAGAAATACTACGAGAGCCGGTAGTAGTTTCACGAGAGGCGGTAGAAGAATCACGAGAAGTGTTCGCAGCTTCACGATAACCGGTAGAAATCTTACGAGAGGTGGTAGAAATACTACAAGAAGCGGTAGTAGCTTCGCGATAGGTGGTAGATGAACAGCGAGAGCCGTTCGCAGCTTCACGAGAGGCGGTAGAAATACCGTTTAATTGAATAAAACAAGCCGGAACGATTGACATTGTTCCGGCTTCTCTTTTCTATGTCGAAGAACTCAACAAGGAAGTTCTACAATCTCCTCATTAAGGACAGTCAGCTTTTCGATACCGTCGGCATTTACTACAAAAGTATTTTCTACACCCACAGCTCCCGTGCCAGGGATTACGAATTTAGGTTCGAGGGCAAAGATGTGGCCTTCGGTCAGGATCTCTTTCGAACGTGGAGCCAGTACAGGCGATTCGTTGATTTGGATACCGATGCCGTGACCGATGAATCCGGCCTGTTGGCTGTATCCCATGAAGTAGGGGAGAAGGTCATGTTTTTTTACCTTTTCAATGGCCATGTTGTAAAGCTCTGCAGTTGCTACACCTGGTTTGGCGATAGCTACAATGTCGCTCTGAATCTCCAGGGCCAACTGGTGTGCATTATAAGCCAGCGGAGCCACTTTGCCTACCGAAAATACGCGGGTCATATCCGAAATATATCCGGTAAAAGTTCCTCCCATATCCACCATAATGGCTGTTCCCGGAGTCAGGACTGTTCCGTTTCCACCGACCGGTAAGGAGCTGTGCAAGCCGCTACCGCCCATTGCAAAATCATAAGGCGAAGGTGCATCAGCATTGTCCCCGGCAATTACACTTCCCATAAAGATTTCCATCGATTGCCCGAATACCCGGAAATGTCCCAAGGCTCCTTTCTGACGGAACAGACGTTCGATTTCGATAGAGAAGTCGATGTCGGTCATGCCCGGTTTGTAGAGTTGCGGTACTTCGCTGTAACAAGCTGCGTGCAAAAGTCCTGAATGGCGCAGCAGGCCAATCTCATAAGCCGATTTGATGGTACGCACTTTGCGTAATACGGCGGTTGCATTGAAGGTCTGTTCCGGTGTAAAGATGGATTGCAGACGGGTAACGTCGTTGTAGCTCAGTTCGTCAAGCTCCAGCATCAGTGTCTTTGGAGTTGTGATACCTTCCTCTGCCAGAATCTCTGCGATTTGTTCCGGTTTGCGGATATAATATACGTTTTCACCTTTGAGACCTACCGGACGTTTCACAAAGAAGAAAGGACTGCCTTCTACCGGCAAATAAAAGTAACCGCTGAATACACGGTCAGCCACATAAAACAGGTTGACATTTCCTGCCAGTAAGCAACCTTCGGTGCCTTGTCTGGCCATCTCTTTCTGTATGGCTTTCCAGCGGTTGCTGAGCTCAGGTAAAATTTCGTTTTTAAACATCTTGTATATGTACAATTTATGGATTTACAATTTACTATTTGGGGCCTCAATTTACTATTTGTAAGTATCGAATCACGAAGATGTCAATTGTAAATAGTAAATTGCTAAATGGTCAATTATTCGTGGTGATATGGTTCGTTATTCAGGATAGTCATGGCCCGGTAAAGCTGTTCCAGAAATATCATGCGGATCATCTGGTGTGAAAAGGTCATTTTCGATACCGAAATCTTTTCCTGCGCCGCTGCATACACTTTATCCGAAAAGCCATAAGGCCCTCCAATGACAAAGACCAAACGTTTCGATACCGAATGCATCTTTTTCTCAATATAGTCGGCAAATTTCATTGAAGTAAACTCTTTGCCATGTTCATCGAGTAGAACCAAAACATCTCCGGGTTGCAGTTGTTTTAATATCAGTTCCCCCTCTTTCTCCTTTTGCTGAGACTCGCTCATGCTCTTGGTGTTCTTGAGCTCGGGAATAATTTCAAATTCAAAGGGAAGGTAGAATTTCAGTCGGTTACGATATTCATCAATAGCTTCGGTGAAATATTTTTCGGTGGTTCTTCCTACGGCGATCAGCGCTATCTTCATTTAATAAGTAACAGCTTTAAATGGGTGAAAAGTTGGTTTTTGTCGTTTGGGAGGCGAATTTACGGTTTTTCTGAGTAAATTTGTATTGTATTTCAGGCAAATCATCATGAAACGGGCATTCAGCATTTCTATTTTAGAGATTGTATCCAATGCAAGTTCCAAGTGAAGCCAAAACCAAAAAAATCAAGGTCTCATGAAACGTTTCTTTTTAATCATAATCGCAACCTGTCTGTTCTCGGTGAGCAGACTCTTTGCTCAGGATGCATCTGATATTGAGACTGCATTCCAGAAAGCCAATCTCTCGCTGATGTCTGACCAGATCAGTTCGTCAGTCGATCTGATTTTACCGTCAGAAGATTCATCTGTAAACCACGATGAGTGTGTGATTTTGGTTACGCGCTTTTTGCGTTCCGTTTCACCGAAGGATTTTACTATTATTCACCAGGGGAATCGTGGCGAAACCAAGTTTATGGTCTGTTCTTTAACGACAGCACGGGGAAATTACCGCGTGCACCTGCTCTTCAAAAAAGTAAATACACAATATCTAATCAGCCAGATACGAATCGAACCTTCCAATGAATGAATTAATCGATCAATTGATTGACATTGCCCTTAGAGAAGATATAGGCGATGGCGATCATAGCACATTTTGTTGCATTCCCGAATCTGCCACAGGCAAAGCAAAACTATTAGTTAAAGATCCCGGTGTGATTGCCGGTGTTGAATTGGCTCAACATATTCTTAAACGTTTTGATCCTACTCTCAAAGTCGAAGTCTTCATTCAGGATGGAGCTGAGGTAAAACCCGGAGATATCGTTTTTACCGTTGAGGGAAAGGAGCGTTCGCTTCTGCAAATAGAGCGTCTGATGCTTAATGTAATGCAACGCATGAGTGGTGTGGCCACCACCACCCGCTGTTATGTAAACGAACTTGCCGGTCTTAAAACCAAAGTGCTGGATACCCGCAAAACCACTCCCGGCATGCGTCTTATAGAGAAGGCAGCTGTGAAAATCGGAGGTGGTGTAAATCACCGCATCGGCCTTTATGATGCCATTATGCTGAAGGATAATCACATTGACTTTGCCGGAGGAATCAGGAATGCGATTCTTCGTGCTCAGGAATATCTGAAGGAAAAAGGGAAAGATCTGACCATTGAGGTAGAAGTTCGTTCGATGGAAGAACTTGAAGAGGTCATGCAAACAGGCGGCATCAACCGTATTATGCTCGATAACTTTACTCCCGAGCTGACCTGCAAAGCCGTTGATCGCATAGGTGGTAAATATGAAACGGAATCGTCAGGTGGTATTACTTTCGAAACTCTTCGTCAGTATGCTGAATGTGGCGTTGACTTTATTTCTGTAGGGGCATTGACCCACTCGGTAAAGAGTCTTGATTTAAGCTTTAAGGCTTGCTGATAACACTACCCGACAGTTTCGGGAAATATATTATTTCCGGGCGATATCCTGATTTCCAGACCAGGTATCGCCCGGTTCCTTATTATTGCTGATCCGGAGTCCTGATTGCATGAGTGAACATATTCCATTGATGCTTAGTATAATATCTTACAGGTATTGAAATTTACGACAAAAGCCAATCCGAAGTTCCATATTATGTTGGTTACATTCCTGACATTAAAGGTTGCACCAATTTCAGGTCGTATTGCCCATTTGTTCAGGTCAGAGCTTATACCGCAACCCAAATTTCCACCCCAATACGAATAATGCTCCCTGTTAAGTGCTAAATCGAGTTTAGTACCTGTGGTTACATCAAATCTGTTTGAAATATTAAAAGATAGTATCAACCGGGGACCAATGAACTCATAGTGAGTGTTTCCTGAAAAATAGCTGCTGACATCCAACGCACCGGATAGTATGTCTTCTTTAAGTGTAATACGTGGTGATATTGCGACATAATTAAAGTCACCTGACATATCTTTATTATTTTGCATGAATCGTTCGTACCTGACTTTCAGATCGAATGTTTTGTTAATCCCATATCCCAATCTGACACCTACGTGGTTTGTACCTAAAATTTCCGATGGTAACAGGACATCGGAGCAAGACTTATGAAGGGAGTAATTGACAGTACACTCCATATCTCCTTTGTAGATAATATTGGCTTTTTCATAATATGTGTTGACAATCTGGGCTGTAGAAGCAAAACAGCCGAGAAAAAAGAGAATGGATGTAAGAATCAGAGCTTTTGTACTTCTGGTCCGGATGAGAAATTGTCGTTGTGTATTCATATTCTGCCGAAGTTTATTGTTCAATAGTACTGACCAAAAGGCCAAACCTAACAGGTTTTGAAAACCTGTTAGATTTCGTCTCATTATCCATACATATTCTATTTCACCCGTACATATTTTTCTATAAAGTGGAAAAGGATCGCTCTTCCGTCTTCATTGTACGGTCCGGTCTGAATCAGCGAATCACCTTTAATTTGTACATTGTACAAAGGCTTTTTGCCAAAATATTTAATCGCATCCGGAAAGTGGCTATCCAGTGTTTCCTCCAGGTTATTTCCTTTCAATACGTACTTTCCGCAAACTCCGCTATTTCCTGGCTTATTGTTATTTATGGACTGATATACGGCCATAAAATAACCTTTGCAGAATGTTTTCCATTGGAAATCTCCATCTTTTGCCGAAAACTGAGACATTAACGAATCCAAATGGTAGTATTGAGCATGTACCATTTGCCAGGTACCTTCGATAGGAACAGCTTTTTTCAGTCCATAGCTCAACGTTGCAGTGATTGCAACGATAAGCAGAGTAATAAATCGTTTCATAGTTTAAATGTTTAGGGTTGAATTGATTGTTGTAATATCTCTTTTCCAGATAATACACGGGATTTACAGTATATTCATAAACAAAGGTTTTAAGAGTCCGACTGAGATTCCGGTTCCGGATGCACTTGTTTGCGGGAGCAAGTGCGGAGTCCTGTTAAATCTCTGTTTGTTAATGGGCGTTGATTGGCAATCTTATGTATAAAACAATCCTGTAATATAGAAAGTTGTGGTTTTTAGGCGATAAGAGTTTAAGAGCCTGTTTAAATTTTACCGAAACATTTTCATAAAGGAGAAGAGTCTCCTTTCTTTGCTCCTTTTTTAGTCTCTTTTGGGCATATTTTTCACTTTCCTTTCTTGATTTAGCCCGCTGAATCTGCGAAATCAAAGCAAAAAATCTACCTCAAAATAGTCCTGAAAAAGTATCGCAATAAAATTTAAACAGGCTCTAAAATGAAATAAGCCGGGAATTTGTTACAAATAGATCTTCTGAATATTTACCCATAAATAACCTCTTATCCTATGAAAATAACCGGGCGGAATAATATCGTGCTTATCTGTTGTTTTTGTTACATCTTGCAGAACAATGAATTAAGATATACTTCATGTTATTCAGTATAACGGATCATGCTATTGTGAATCTCAAGAAGATACGGTCGGTTCGACTTTCATGACCGGAATGCCGGATATTTACAAGGGATACCTTTTCTCGGTAGATATGGAAAAAGCCCTGAATCATTACTTTAAAACAAAAGCGTTTTCAGAGATCCGGAACTCATAAGACTCCCTAATGTCAGCATTTGAACCTGAATTTGCCCCGGGAGGCTTAGTTATGGAAGATATGATTTCAATATCTGGTTGCTTTAGGGCTGATCCAGACTGATAGAAGGACTAAAACCTGACAGATCTTTATTACCTGTCAGGTTTTACTCATTAACTACTCAACGAAGGCTTCATTCTATAAATTCACTTTTTCTGTGATGCTTCCGACTTTTACGATATAGGAACCTTTGGGTAAGTTAATAGTCGTAGTTCCTTTCTGGCTATTTATTGTTTTGATAAGTGTACCAGATATTGAGAAAACTTTAATAACCTCGTCTGTAACTTTTTCTACAATGATCAGACCATTTGAACTGTAAATATTATATAGCTGAGCCTTTATTGGTGTGATTCCCAGAGAGATTACCTTATAAAATTCAGACCAGTAGAGGGCTGTTTGATAGGCCGTAATAGAACCACTAGGAACAATAAGTAGGCAATTTGATTTATTCACCTGATTAAAGGTATAGCTGGAAATTGTTGGAGGCACAGGGTTTGTGGATTTAATTTCCATCAAACCACTACAGCCCTTAAATGTGTAATCGTCTATTTTTTTGATATTTTGGGGTAAATACAACTCTGTGAAGTTTTTACAGTCTTCAAAAGCATTCCAGTAGATATAGGTAACCGTTCCCGGTATTTTTATACTACCGGTTAATCCACTACATCCCCTAAATGTGCCATAATAGATCATAGAGAGGGAATCGGGAATGGCTAAGCTACCATTTAAGCCTTTACAACCGGAGAATGCATAAGCATCTATTGTTTTAACAGAGTTTGGAATGATAAGATTTCCGGTAAAACCTGAGCATCCGGCAAATGCCGACCATCCAATTGCCTGAACAGAGTTTGGAATGACTAAATTGCCACTTAGACTACTACATCCCTGGAAAGCATCATAACCAATTGATTTGATAGTATTAGGAATAGTCAGATTACCGGTCAGTCCAGTACAACCTTCGAAAATACCGTTGCCAATTGAATCTATGGCAGATGGAATACTTAATTCCCCGGTAAATCCAGAACAACCGGCAAAAGCATAATCGCCGATATATGAAACCGAATCCGGAATCAATAAACTACCGGTTAATCCGCTGCATTGCCCGAATGAGTGATTTCCGATTGATTTTACAGATTTCGGAATGGTTAAGTCTCCTTTAAGTCCGGAGCAGCCATCGAAGGCATTGTCTCCAATCGCTGTCACAGAGTCTGGAAGATATAAATTACCGCTAAATCCGGAGCAATAAGCAAAAGCATTGTTACCGATTGTTCTAACTACCCCCGGGATCGTTAAGTTACCGGTTAATCCACTACATAAAAAGAACACACTGTCATTAATCATTGTAAGTGAATCGGGGATAATTAAATTTCCGGTTAAGTTACTGCAGCCGTAGAATGCATATTTCCCGATATTTTTCACCGAATTAGGTAACATTAAACTGCCTGTTAATTCATAGCATGCGGCAAAAGTACCATCACCGATTGTTTTTAAAGAGCGAGGAATAGTCAGCTCACCGTCTAACCCGGAACAATATGCAAATGCACCATCCCCAATTGAAGTTACTGAGTTGGGGATATTAAGACTACCAGTTAATTGGATACAATACGCAAAAGCTCCTTTACCAATATAAATTACAGAATCTGGAATCATCAGGTTTCCGGTTAATCTCATACAATAAGCAAATGCCATGCTTCCGATTGAGGTGATTGAGACTGGTAGTTTAATTGTTTTGAGAAGAACCGGATCTGAATAATAATAGTAGTAATCTGGATAATCTTCATCGGGTTTAGAGAATGAATATACGGGCATTTCGTTTACCGGATAATAGGATAAAGTATTAGAATTGGTACCTTCTGTTCCAGTATAAGATGCAATTTTTACACCAGATAAGTCCAGGTTAATTAATGCACTCATGCTGTCCCGCATAAATCTTACGTCTCGGGCGTCAATAAAACCTATCACAGTTAAATCTGTAATTGTGTCAGCTTCATTAATGTTGAGTAGATTGCATAATGTTCCTGGTGTGATTACATCAATGACTTTTCTTATGGTAAAATCCTGTTCTATAATATTAGAAAAATCAGACCAGTAGGTTGCCGATTTGTAGGCTGTTTTTGATCCTGTAGGGACAATAAGCTGACAACTGTTTTTATTTATTTGATCAAACGGATTTGCATACGAATAAATCAGAGGTGGTACAACACTGGCCGACATTATTTTTTTTAGATTGTTGCAGGGGCCGAATGTCAGATCGTATATCTGTTCGATGTTTTGAGACAAAAATAATTCAGAAAAACCATTACATCCATAAAAAGCCTTCCAATCAATTGTTGAGACAGAATTTGGAATTGTTAGTCTTCCAGTGAATCCACTGCAACCATTGAATGCCTGGTAACTGATAGTTCTTACCTGATTAGGGATTGTTAGATTTCCTGTCAGACCGCTACATCCCTGAAATGCCTCAGAGCCGATAGTCTTGAGGTGATCCGGTAAAATCAGGTCTCCGGTTAGTTTGTTGCAGTTATAAAATGCATGATTACCAATAGTTGTTACAGTCTGGGGTATTTGGACGATTCCTTGTTTAGCCAGTGGACATTGAATTAAAAGGTTTTGATTTTTATCCAATAACATACCATTTGATGATGAGTAATATGCATTATTATCATCAACCAGGAATTCTGAAATTCCCCAACATTCATCAAAAGCATTTGATTCAATAGATTTAACGGATGATGGAATTGATACTCTTCCAGATAATCCGCTACATCCTCGAAATGCCCAGTCTTCTATAGTATCAATGGAAGATGGAAGCACTAAATCTTCGGTAAATCCACTGCAATAACTAAATGCATCACTACCTATTTTTTTTACTGAATTTGGAAGTGTTAGATTTCCTGTAAATCCTTTACATTCAGCGAATGCTGATGATTCAATGGTTATGACTGAGTTAGGGATTGTCAGATTTCCTGATAGACCGCCACATCCGTAAAAAGTGCCGGATTCAATTTTAGTCAGTGAATTTGAGAGCCTTAAGTTGCCGGTAAATCCGTAGCAATAACCAAACGCATAGCTACCAATTCTTTTTATTGAATCAGGAATAATTAAATTTCCGCTTAAACTACTACATCCCTGAAAAGCATTTTTACCAATATATTTGATGTTTGGAGGAAGGGCCAAACTGCCTGTCAATCTGCTACATCCAATGAAAATCCCTGATGAAATGGAATCTAATGTTGCCGGTATAATGATATTACCAGTTAGTCCTCCACACCAAGAAAAAGCATATTCTCCAACGGCTGTAACAGCATTAGGCAAAGTTAGGCTACCATAAAATCCATTGCAATTTGAAAAAGCGGATTTTCCAATCACTTTCACTGAATTTGAAATAGTCAGGTTGCCACTAAATCCGTTGCAGGAATAAAAAGCATAATCCCCGATCATACAGACCGAGTCAGGAATTATCAGGTTTCCATTAAATCCATAGCAATAATAAAATGCGTAATCACCAATTGATTTTACGGATCCGGGAATGACAAGGTTGCCAGTCAATTTTGAGCAATAGGCAAAAGCACTATTACCAATTGAATTTATGGTGGAGGGTAGTTTGAATGATTTGAGATTGCTTTTATTGTTATAATAGGAGTATGTACCTGGTGTACTGAATGCGTAAACAGGTAATTCATTAGCAGGATAAGTGGTCAATGAGTCAGTATAGGTACCCCCTTTTCCAGTATATGACACTATATTGACTCCTGATAAGTCCAGATCGGTAATAGAAACGAGACTGTCACGTATAAGTTTAATATCTCGTGCATCTATAGTGCCGGTCAAAGAAAGAGATGATATAATTGATATGTCAAATGCATTAAGTAAAGCACCCAGAGTCCCGGGTAGTATTACATGAATTTTCTTACTGAATCCAAAGTCCTGCTCTGTTATATTGGTAAACGCTGACCAATAGGTTGCAGATTGGTAAGCTGCTGTTGATCCTGTCGGAACGATCAGTTGAACGGCTGATTTATTTACCTGGTCAAAAGTGTAAGAGCCTATTGACACTGGTTGTGTATGGACTGATACTATTTTGGTCAATCCAGTACAGGAACTAAATGCCCAATCATAAATGGATATTATACTTGGAGGGATAATTAATTCCGTGATACCAGAACATCCACTAAAAGTGTTCCAATTGATAGTTGTCATAGATTTAGGAAACGATAGACTTCCTGATAATCCACTACATTTACCAAAAGCATTTTGCCCAATTTGGGTTACAAAATCAGGGATTGTCAGATTGCCGGATAAATTTTTACAATTGTAGAACGCATTATCACCAATAGATTCGATAGAGTTAGGCATAATCAGGTTGCCGGTTAATCCGGTACATCCCTGAAATGCATTACTACCTATCGTTTTAACTGCGTTTCCAATTTTAAGATATCCATTAAATCCACTACAATAACTGAAAGTGCCAGGTTCAATATTGGTTATGAAATCAGGTATGATCAGATTTCCAGTAAATCCCGAACACCAGTTGAAAGCAGAACTGCCGATATATGTGACTGATTCGGGAATAGTCAAATTGCCCGATATTTTGTTACATCCATTAAAAGCATAGGCTCCAATTTGTTTAACCGAAGCGGGTATAATTAAATTTCCGTTAAGCCCCTTACATTGCTCAAAACAATAATCCCCTATTGAAGTTACCGAACCGGGTAGAGTAAGGTTTCCTGTAAATCCTGAGCAATACGAAAAAGCACCATTTCCGATTGTTATGAGAGAATTTGGTAGATTTAAATTGCCTTTAAGTTTAGTACAATGATTAAAGGCGTAATTGCCTATTGTCTTTACAGAAGACGAGAAAATTAAATTGTCTGATAGTCCACTACACATTGAGAATGCATAATCTCCGATACTTGTGACAGCATTGGGTATTACTAAACTGCCAGATAGACCGGTACAATCTGAAAAAGCATAATTCCCAATTGTATGAACAGAATCGGGGATTATTAAACTACCGGTCAGTCCTTTACAGTATGCAAAAGCGTAATCCCCGATTGAAGTAATTGAAAGGGGAAGTTTTATAGTCTGGAGATAAGTATTGCCGTTTTGATAAGAATCAACTTTTCGAAAAGAATATATTGGCATTTCGTTTACCGGATATGTGGTCTGGATATTTGTATTTGTACCCAGTGTTCCCGTATAAGCTGATATATTCACCCCTGACAGATCCATATTAGCCAATACAGTCATGCTGTCCCGCATGAACCTTACATCCCGCGCATCAATAGTACCTGTTACTGTGAGATCGGTAATTGTTGCAGCTTCAGTATATGAAAGTGAGTCTTTTAATGTCCCTGCTGTGGTCAGATGGATAGTTTTGGGTTGGGGTATATTTGCAAAAAAGTCTGACCAATAGGTTGCCGATTGATAGGCCAGTTCTGAACCAGAAGGAACAATAAGTTGGCAGCTTGTTTTATTTACCTGATCAAAGGTACTGCCATAAATTGTTGGAGGTACAGGATTATTGTCTGTTATTTTCTTCAATCCGGTGCATGAAGCAAAAGCCCAATCTGATATAGTAGCTAAACTTTTGGGCAAAAGTAAGTCAGTAAATCCGGTGCAATTAAAGAAAGCCTTATTTCCAATCGAAATCACAGAATCCGGAATTACTAAGCTTCCTGTGAGTCCGTTGCACTTATAGAATGCATTATTGCCAATTGAAGTCACTGAGTTTGGTATCGTTAAATTTCCAGTTAATCCATAGCATCCGGCGAAAACGCCATTGTTTATCGATGCCACAGATTTTGAAATTGTTAAACTACCCATTAGCCCGCCACAATAGAAAAAAGCGCTATCTCCGATTGAGATTACCGAATTAGGAATGGTTAAGCTACCTTTTAGCCCTTTACAATAGAAAAATGAGCTCTTCCCGATTGAAGTTAAAGAATTGGTAAAGGATAAATTACCCACTAATTCAGGACAGTAATAGAAAGCAAAATCGCCTATTGAAGTTACTGAGTTTGGAATATATAAACTGTCTGTCAGTGTATAGCAATTATAAAAGGCGAAATCTCCAATAGATGTAATTGAAATGGGGAGTTTTATACTTTTTAGTGTGGTTTTTCCTAATGGTGAAACGGGCCTTCTAAAAGAATATTTTGGTATTTCATTGGCGGGATAGATTGTTGTATTAGTTGAATAAGTTCCGTCCGTACCCGTATAGGCAGCAATACACACTCCCGACAAATCCAGGCTTGCCAATACAGTCATACTGTCCCGCATAAACCTTACGTCGCGGGCATCAATGAGCCCGGTTAAGGAAAGATTTGCAATCGTTGCAGCATCAGTATGGGAAAGTGAGTCTTTCAGTGTTCCCGCTGTGGTCAGATGAATAGTTTTGGGTTGGGGTGTTTTTGCAAAAAAGTCTGACCAATAGTTTGCTGATTGATAAGCCAATTCAGAACCTGGAGGGACAATCAGTTGACAGGTGTTTTTATTTACCTGGTAGAAAGTCCAACTATAAATTGTAGGAGGAATCGGATTAGCTATTGTTATCTTTTTCAAACCGCTGCATGATGCAAATGCCATATCTGATATTTCGGATAAACTTTGGGGTAAAAATAATTCAGAGAAGCCGGTACAAAGATAGAAAGCACCAAATCCGATCGTTGTCACGGTGTTCGGAATGATTAAGCTGCCTGTTAGACCTTTACAATCGTAAAAAGCAGAATCCCCAATCGTTGTAACCGAATATGGGATTGTTAGGTTTCCTGTTAGTCCCTCACAGGCACCGAAAGCTCCATTGCCAATTAACTTGACCGAGTCTGGGATTGTGAAGCTTCCACTCAGCCCACTGCACAAAAAGAACGTATAATTCCCTATTTGGGTTATTGAGATAGGTAATTTTACATTTTTGAGGGAGACTTTGCCGGAGTATGTGTACGGATTGCAGAATGAAAAAATGGGCATTTCGTTAGCCGGATAGGTAAATGATTCATTTATAGTGCCTTTTATTCCTGTATAGGCTGTTATATTGACTCCGGACAAATCCAGATTGGCCAACATAGTCATACTGTCCCGCATTAACATCACATCGCGGGCATCAATAGTTCCCGTTACAGTGAGATCGGCAACCGTTTGCTTTTCAGTTGCGGAGAGTAGGCTGCTCAGTGATCCCGCAGTATTCACATTTACTGTTTTGGAAACCTGCCCAAAAGCAACTATTGCCAACAGGGCAAAACCGAAGGAGACGATTGTTTTTTTCATGGCATTTGAATTTTTGTTTAGGTTAAATTGCATGTGCAGAAGGTGATAAAAAACGAGCGTTTTATATTCTGTACACTATATCATTTTACACATTCCACTTTCTGATAATTATTTCCGACTTTTACAATATAAGTCCCTTTAGGTAGGTTGATTGTTTTGATTATTTCCCGGTTATTAATTGTTTTGACCAAAACTCCGGAAAGAGTGAAAACCTCAATGGACTCATTCGTCGCATTTTCGATAATGTTTTGACCATTTGAGCTATAAACTTTGCAGATATCAGTTTTGGTTGTAGTTATACCGGCGGATAAGTCCTGTTCCGTGATATTGGTAAATTCTGACCAGTAAGGTGCTGCCTGATAAGCTGTCCTTGCACCTATGGGAACAATCAGTTGGCAAGTGGATTTGTTTACCTGTTCAAAACTCGAGCTTTTGATTGATGGAGGTAAAGGATTTGCCGACTTGATTTTCTGCAAACCTATGCAACCGCTAAAAGACATGCCTGAAATATATTTAGTGCATTTGGGAAGAATCACCTCTTTAATGGACGGACATTGGTCGCATACAGTGTATGGTATTGTCGTAACAGTTTCAGAAAATTGAACCTTCCCATCCAGTCCGGGGCAATCATAGAATGTGTACCATCCGACAGTTGAAACAGACTCTGGAATAATTAAATCACCGGTAAAGCTTTTACATCCTGAAAAGGAATAATCTTCTAAGTTGGTTACCGAACCGGGAATAGTAATTTTACCGATAAGTCCCTCACAATACTGAAATGCATAGCTCCCGATATAGGTGACTGAATTGGGAATAGACAAAATTCCACTTAATCCTGTACAGTAATTAAACGCCAAATCTTCAATTCGGGTTACAGAATTGGGAATAATCAGGCTGCCGGTCAGACCAGCACACCAGGCAAATGAATTTTTTCCGATGATATTTACCGTTCCCGGAATCTCGTAATTTCCTGTTTTGCCACAAGGATACAGAATGAGCAGAGTTTGATTTTTGTTGAAGAGAACTCCGTTTGTTGCAGTGAAATAGTTATTTCCATCTTCTACAATGAATGCTGTAATACCACTACATAATCCGAAAGGAACGGCATCGATTTGATTAACAGATTTAGGGATAATGATAGTGCCGGTCAAACCGGGACATTCGTAAAAGGCAAGATATCCGATAGATTTGAGATTGCCGGGTAGAGTGAGACTACCTGTTAGTCCGGATTGATAAAAAGCGAATTGTCCGATTGATGTTATTGAAGCAGGGAGTTTGATTGTTTTGAGTGAAGTCTTTTCGTAAAAGGCATATTCAGAAATTTGATTTGCCGGGAAAGATGAAGAGTAAGAGGGGCCGGCATCACCTGAATAGGAAGTGATATTTATCGAACTAATATTCAGATTCGTAAGCATCGTCATATTATCCCTCATAAATTTAAAATCCCGAGCATCAATTGTCCCGGTTACTGTGAGATCGGTTACTGTTGCTTTTTCAGTTGAGGTTAACAAAGTATTGAGGGTGCCGACTGTGGTCACGTTCACGCTTTTTGAAACAGCTCCGTTAGCAATTGCAGCCAATAGAACAAAACAGAGGATAAGGAATAGTTTTTTCATGGCTTTGAATTTTAGATAGGAGTATATTCTACTACTGATAAATTAGTAAAGTGTACAGTATTCTCCTTTAATAGTCAATATGGAAATATTTCGTTTGATCTTTTTCTGACCTCTTTTTGCATGAATGTATAACTCCATTTGTGATGAGAATAGGTTGATGGCCAGATCAACAGGCATCCAATACCTATTGGAATTAATCCGCTATATATGAAGATATCGCCAACTGCTTCATTAGATATTTGAATTGTTTGAAAACCATGATTTGAGGCTCTTTTTTCAGGAGCAGACCTGATAAATAACCCAATTACAGATACTGAAATTCCACTTAATATATTACCTACTCCATATCCATGATACTTATAGTACTTTATATTTGATATATCCGTGATATTCAATGTGTCGCCCTTAATGATGATTCGGGTAAATTCCCCGGTTTTCTGTTCAAAATACATTTTGAAAGGACCACTAAAAGATTGTTTATCATCCATTACTACCTTGATTCTTTTCCCTTCCGGTATATTAATCTTTGCACTCGAGATTTTATTCTTTATGACCAGGTAATTCTTTATCTCATACTGGCAGAACCCTTCAGAGAGAAAAGCTAAGGACATAAAAACGATAAGAATATTGGTTTTCATACATTTGTCGTTTATGACTTGGGTTTTGATGTTCTATGTAATGTGTTGATATACAATGTAAATTCAACGCAAAAGCTCACGACAGAGTAGTCATTGAAAGATGCCAGATTTTTCATTAATCCGAATTCAGAGCGTATAGCCCATTGATCTGGATTAACGCTGAATCCGCATACAAGATTCATTCCCCGGTAAGGCCCTTTATTCTCATTTAACGAAATATCAAGTTTGGTCCCAAATGTGATGTCAAAGTACTTTGGGGCAGTATCTGAGTAAGATGCGCCATATCACTACTTCATCCGCACATATTTTTCCACAAAGTGGAAATAGATCATTCGTCCTTTTTCATCATACGGCCCTGTCTGGATTAAGGTGTCCCCCTTAATCTGTACTGTATATTGGGGCAGTTTACTAAAGTATTTGATCGCATCCGGATAATGGTCGTCCAGGATTTCCACCAGGTTAGAACCTTTCAGTTCATATTTCCCGCAAATGCCGCCATTCTGAGTCTTTCCGTTATAGATGGATTGGTTTACAGCAACGAAATAACCTTTGCTGAACACTTTCCATTGAAAGTCTCCATCTTTTACAGAGAATTGAAACATCAGTGAATCCAGGTGGTAGTATTGGGCATGTACCATTTGCCAGGTTCCTTCGAGAGGCACAGCTTTTTGCTTTCCATAGCTAAGCGTCACAGTTATTGCAACGATAAGCAGGGTAATAAATCGTTTCATAGTTTTAGAATTTAAGTTGTTGTGATTTGTAATCTTCTGGCTTATTTCAGGGAACTGACTTTGTTTTTCTTTTGAGGAAAATTAAAATAGAGGCCAATATTTAGCTGTTTAGTCCCAAATAAAGACTTGTATTTATAATTGACTGGAATTAACGGTATATACTGGATTTGCAATTTGACATATTCCCAACCGCCTCGTACTGTAAAAGACGGTTCAAAAAATAGAATATTCTTGTGTTGAGACAAAAACCAAATTCTGCCATACTCACTTAAGGATGGATCCAGATTAGTTTCTACACTATAAAATCTCAAATAATCAAACTGAGTGCCTACTGCTAAATCAAAACAACTAGAGGTGTATCCAAGTGAAGTTTGGATAAATTGTTTTGAAGCCGATAATCTTGACGTGTAGTTTTGATTAGTATATCCGAAGTCATTTGGTGAATATAGGGGGTATGTGTATGAATGATGTTCACTTATACTTCCCAGTCCGGCGTATGTTTCAAAAACAAATGATTTTTGGAAGGCCTTATAGTACCCGATAGCTCCATTAAATCGCGATTGTTTGCCTCCTGTTGCATCACTGGAGGATGAAAACGTATAATCTGACATTAATGCAAATTGATTCGATATGGAATATGCAATACCGGCATTCAATCCATCAGAACCATCATCCCCAAAGGTAAGCCCTCCCGTCAAACGAAGATCATGCTTTTTCGTAAATAACGGAATTTGCTGGAGACCGGGTGAATAGTAATAATGTGCACAACTGCTCATTATGACGGGCAATATGCAGAGAATAAAAAAAACGCTCTTTTTCATGGCTCAAAGATTGAAGATGCAAGTAAATTTCAATCTGGTATGGCTGTGAAGTCTGAAGGTTGAGAAAACAAAAAACGACATAGAGTCAGCTGCAGCATTCAAGCTTTAGTTGCTTTTCTACGTCGGTTTAATATCTCTTCAATTCATCGCTTGATAAGCGGAATGAATTAATGGATTTTCAATCACATGCACCTGGGTCCTTAGTCCGATATTTAAAGTTGCTGGTTCTTTAGAAAAATAGCCATCGGTGTGGGTTTTGTAGTAGCTATATAAAATAAAACAATCAGACCATTGATGTTGTTTGCTCTATCCGGTTAGTTGCCGACAGAATTTCTTAATCATCTATGGTCTGAGGATGTAAGTCCGGGAAATAATAAGAACGGAATAAATAGATATATTTTTCTGTAGTTAAGGTTTAGGTCAAGGTCAAAGATTATTGTTATAACATCCGGAGTTACATATAGAATAATCATATATAGTACACGACTTGATTCTGAACTGGCATTATAGAAAAAATGAAGTGCACTTCCCCTCTAAATTGTGTGGTCTCCAGGAATTAGGTTCATAAATTGTCCTATGATACTAGCCATTCAGAAGCGCACTTCCCATTCTGTTCATGCGTGGTATTCTATTTCCATACGAAGATACAACATTCTTTCCCCCGAAATCAATACTACCAAAGTAGTATTTTTAGCTCAGACAATTAGTTTTTTGCACCTGGTGGGGGCTTAATGAAGTACCAGATTGTTGTATATTATATGGTGTTGTGATTTGCACTGGTTATTTTCAAAAATGACAGGTGGCTTCAGGACTTGTATATATATTGGACGTAAACTCTTTACTTTTCAGATATAGATCTTTTATGTATTGAATATCATTTAGATATTGTGCCTAATCTTCCGATTGTAACTTTATTTCGAAATGAATGGTCTGTGTATTATTAACCTTAATTTATAGCCGATTGTATTTTGTCTGTTCAAAGGATGGCTATTCTTTCTGATTATTGTTGTTGAACTTATTCTAACCCAAAAAACTGAGAACGTATGAAAACTTCTATTTTAAAGATAGTTATTGTGGTCATATATCTGACAAGTTTATCCTTAAGAGCGGCTGATGTGATATATCTGGGGAAATATGATGATATCACAACTGTAATTGCAAATAAGTCAAGCTATCTGGGAAAAGATGTAGTAGTAATTATTCCACAAGGTTACACTAATCCGTTATCAACCAATTTTACAAGCATCAATACACTGGCCGAAAATACCCGGATAACCTTCAGAGGGGATGGTACAATGCCTGTCTTGAAACTCAGACGGTTAAATCCTCCACCTAACCTGGCTGCACTGACATTTGAAGACCTGACAATTTCAGGGGCAATGAGTGATCCTACCCAAAATTACATCATTAATGTAGCCAGTTCTACTGTACTTATCGATACTATTGCATTTTCTAATTGTAATATCTCGACATTTCGCTCATTGGTCCGTTTTCAAAGTACAGATACGTTGGTACCTCAGAGGGTAAAAAATATTTTTATCACCAATTGTAAAATAAGCAACTTCGCTGATTATGGTGCCATTTATAATAATAAAGTGGGTAGTTATATGGATCGGATTAAAGTGAAGAACTCAACGTTTTATGGATTCGGATTAACTGTGTTTTATTTACAGACGAATACAGGACAGTTGGAGCTGTCAGATTGTACATTTGACAATACAATGTTATTATCTTCCGGAGCAAATATCAGATACCTGATTGATTTAGGTACATCACAGAAGACTCCCGTAACCATTTCAAATTGTATCTTCGGTAAATCGGGGAATCCTTCGGTTTGTATTCGTTCATCCGGAACATTGAATATTGATAATTCATATATCACAACTGACTTTTATGCTGCCGATTCTATGAAAATCTCTGATATAACAGGGGCTTTTACTACTTATCCGGGTGAATCAACGGATATTTTCACAAGTCCGTCTTCATCAACACCCGGAGCGACATTTGTAAATCATGGTATTAACTACAGGATAAAAGATAACAGTTTTGCCGGAGCTAATAGTGCTGGTGATCCCCGGTGGTATATGAATGTCATAGATCCGATTCCCAATTCAGGTTTTGAAAATTGGGAATTGGTATATGCCGATTACGGAAAATTTGTAATGCCTAAAGGTTGGTTTGTAGCTGGGACGGCAGTACAAACATCAGATACACAGTCGGGAAGGTATGCCTTAAGACTTCAAAATAATATTTCCGGCTTATATTACACAGACAGGTCTGGTTTAGCCAATACTGCTCCGCCAGCGGGAGGTGATTGGGGTGCAATGTGTCCGGCTTTTGAAGTGAGTAAAAGGCATACCTCATTGAATGGATATTATAAATTCATTCCTGCAATCACAGGTGATTCCTGCCAGTTTTTTGTCTTCATGTATAAACATGGATTTTTAGAATCACCTGATCCTGAATATCCCTTAATGGGTTACGCTATTAAATGCAAAGAACCTGTTTCAACCTGGGCTCCTTTCTCTATTGATTTAGATTATTTTGATGATACTTCGATTCCTGATAGTGCATGTATTGGGATATTTGCTTATAAAATGTATGACATAAGTACTGGTTATCACTATGAACCTTTGGGTAACTCAATACTATATGTCGATAACTTATCATTTGATGGTTTCCCGGCGACTGAGGTAAATAACATCAGGGATAGGGTGAAAGAGATTACTGTTTATCCAAATCCGTCAACCACAGAATTGTACATTGAAATGCAATTGGCTGATGCACACTATACAATAAGATTGTATGATACCTCCGGCAAGTTTGTCAAAGAAGTGTTTTGTGGCAACAGTGGAGGCAGAAAACAAATGAAAGTAGATATCAGCAATATTCCATCAGGTGCTTATTTACTAATGATTACCACTGATGAAGGGTATTGTTGCAGGAAAATCATGGTGAAAAAGTAGTTGTTTATGAAATCAATACTCCTTTTATTTAGCAGCATCCTTTTGTGTGCATATTTGCAGGCTCAAATACCCGCATTTCCGGGAGCAGAAGGCAGCGGTATGTACACATCCGGGGGAAGAGGAGGGAAAATCTTATATGTTACCTCCCTGGCAGATGATGGCTCGGTAGGGACATTACGCTGGGCATTAAATCAGACTGGTCCCAGGATTATTATGTTTAAAGTGGCAGGAGTAATTCCTTTGACCAACAAGATTCAAATCACGAATGGCAATCTTACCATTGCTGGTCAAAGTGCGCCGGGGGATGGCATTTGTTTGAAAAACTATCCGGTATTGGTATCGGCCAATAATGTTATTATCCGCTTTATGCGTTTCAGGATGGGCGATGAAGCAGCGGCAGTCAATCCTACCTTTGGCTGGGATGGGGCTGATGCGATATGGGGGCGTAATTTGTCTAATGTAATCCTTGATCACTGTTCCATGAGTTGGAGCATAGATGAGTGTGCCTCCTTCTATGATAATAAGAATTTTACTATGCAGTGGTGCATACTGTCTGAGAGCTTGCGTTATTCGTTTCATACAAAAGTTTCACACGGCTATGGTGGTATATGGGGAGGTGCACCTGCCAGCTTTCACCACAATCTCCTGGCTTGCCACGATAGTCGTAATCCCCGTTTTTGTGGAAGCCAGAATACCAATAATCCGTCAATTGAAAAGGTCGATTTCCGAAACAATGTCATCTACAATTGGGGTAATAATTCCGGTTATGGTGGGGAAGGAGGATCTCATAATATCATCAACAATTATTACCGTTCAGGTCCGGCAACAAGGGTAGGAGAGGTCAACTACCGGATTTTTAGCCCCTGGCCTGACGATGGATCCAGTAGCCAACCGGCAGGGGTGTGGGGCGTTTTTCATCTGAGTGGAAATGTGATGAAGAATAGTCCGTTTGTTACTGCTGATAACTGGTTGGGATTTCAGCCGTATTATCTTGGTACAAAACCTCTGTCTGACCTTCAGTTATTTACTCCGTTTCCAATGGCTTATGTAACTACTCAATCTGCGGAAGATGCCTATCTCCGTGTAACATCTTATGCTGGAGCCAGTCTGAAGCGTGATGCGGTCGATTCCAGGATTATAAATAATGTATTGAATGGAACTATTTCCTGTAGTGCTGGAAGCAATGGGAGTACAGGTGGCCTGATCGATTCTCAGAGTGATGTGGGCGGATGGCCTGCCTATAACTTTAACCCTGAAGATGTACCTACTGATACGGATAAAGACGGTATGCCCGATAGTTGGGAAACTGCACATGGTCTTGATCCGAATAATCCGGCAGATGGGCCGTTAATCTCCTCCGGTGAAAGCTACACTAACGTTGAGGTATATCTTAATGAACTGGTAAAACAGATTACTGATTCTCAAATGGCAAATTCTTCTGGAATTGTAAATTCAACTGTAAATTCATTGAGGATTTATCCCAATCCGGTAACAGATGGGGATATTATCTGTATCGCATCGGACGCGCCAATACAACGGGTGCAGATTTTCTCAATTGAAGGTCTTAAAGTTATAGAAGTTAATATCCCGGAAAATGTATCTTCAATTCCAGCCCGGGGATTCAATGCCGGAGTTTATGTTATATTAGTCACTTTGCAAAACGGATTTATTATTCAGAAAATGGTAATCAAAGAGTAGTTGAATTTGTAAATAAAAACGCCCCACAGCCATTACAGCTGCGGGGCGTTTGATCATTACTCTTTTTACAATAGCATCGCCTCATGCAAACTCTTTCCCGGCAAAAAAGGCATTGCATACGGTGTAACCTGACAGGTTTTCAAAACCTGTTAGGTTTCATTACTTTGCCGTACTATCAGTTTCACTCTTTGTTGCAGATGAACTGCTGTCAGTAGAGCTCGTATTGTCAGAGCTTGTGGAAATGCTCGAAACAGCGTTGTTGTAGTTCTGCATCAGCGTTTCTGCCAGATTTTTCCAAATCTCCTGCTTGTTTACAATCGAAGTAGCATGGATCCATTCGTAATAGTTATTGATGGCATCCGTCAGATCTTCACGCATACCCGTAGCCGACTTGGTAACATTGATGTCTTTCTGGTCGGAGTCACGGTCAACGTATTGGTCTACAAATGATTGTTGCAGCTCCTCCACTTTTGATTTCCAACTGGATAGATTAATGGCATTGAGAGCATCAGTGTACTTTTGCTCTCTAAGCTTTGCCAAAAAAGTGTTGATCACACCAGTCTGTTCGCTGATAATGGTTTTAGTCAGACTTCTACCGAAACTGGTGAATACCGGATAGAGCAGGTTTGCTGCATCCCGTTCAGCCTGAATCGGTGATTTAGTCAGGTTATAGACTATGCCCTTGAAGCCTGAAATAATTCGGCTACGCTCTGCTGAAATCGCTGTAAGCGATTGGTTCTGCGAGCTGTAACGGCTCCTGGCGATGGCAAGTGTGAATAAGGCATCCTGATTCACTAACTCCTCAAATACAGCACCTTGCTGTGCCTCGGGGATTCCTGACTTGCGCACTGCGCCAATCAGATTGATGGATAACGTTGACAATTTACGAATTGTCAGTTTTGAAGTAGAAAAATTTCTCATACAAAAATAGTTTAATTAATACTTGAGATATAACTCACGGAAAAAATTGAGTTGACGACGTATTCTACAGGAGGAACAGATAATCATTCGGCCAACAGATAGGTTTAATAAATTCCACCGGAAATTGATCGACCAACGGATTGGTTTGACAAAACCCAACGTAAAATGCTCTGACTAACGGGTCGGTTTCGCTAATTTCACCGGAAATTGATTGACCAACGGATTGGTTTGACAAATTCCAGCGTAAATTGCTCCGACCAATGGGTCGGTTTGGCTAATTCCACCGGAAAATGATCGACCAACAGATTGGTTTTGCAAATTCCATCGTGAATTGTTCCGACCAACGGGTAGGTTTTATTAAATGCACTGTTTTTTAATCCAACCGAAAGAATGTTTGTGTCAGGTAGCAGTATAAAACACCCGTATATAAATATCGAATAGCCCAAACCGCCATTGAATTACAAACTGTTGCTTATCAGTTGTCTTTGTAAAGCACTTGCATCAGGCCGGGCATGCAATAGCTTTACATCTTCCCGCAAAAAAATTTCAAAGAACGCCATTATCTCATTGCATATACGACTTAATAAATGATTCAGCAGCTTTTGCAATTTGATAATTAATGTTGATTGATTAACCGTGTCAATTCAACCCTTAGCCCTCATTCTGTAAACAGTGTTGAAGACTATATTGCAAAGGTAAGCAGATTATTTTATTTAGAAAACAATTGAATGTGAAATTAACAACTAAAATTTTACATTTCTGCTTTTTATCGTGTATGTGTATTTAATAGGTTGAAAAACAGTGTAATAAGGTGTTCGTTGTTGTGGCGTAGTATCTCGGGTATTGATGGGGGCAATGAGAATAGTAAGATGATGATGAGTTTTTTGTTGAGAATTATACCTTTAGGGACGAGCTGATAAATGTGGCGGTATTTGATATTGAGTCTAAATAATGCGGGTTTTGGTATAAAGCAAAATGTGAGAGATTGAAAGATTTAAAAGAGGAATAATAATGAATTAATAGAGAATAGTGGAGGCAAAGTGTAAAAATGTAAGAATATTAAGTGGTGGGTGAGGTGTGGCTGTATAAATATTGAGGGTGGCTTTTTTCGAACGGGTCGCTCATAGAGACCCGTTCGATACGATGCTGAAGGTCTGTTATTCAAAACCTGACAGGTCTCAAAGACCTGTCAGGTTTTCCAGCTACATCATCGAAGTACGATTGATTAAATAGACTTACCACCGCAACCCGCAAACCTGTCAGCGTGCTTGCACCTGACAGCGTTAGAAAAAAATTAAACGCTGACAGGTCTATCGACGCTGTCAGGTTGTGGGAAACGAATCGGAGTGCGATTTAATATCGCACCCCGAATAATAAGATCGTTTGATTCCCCTCCCTTTTCCGATGAGCGAAAGGGAGGGGAGCGTCTTAAAGAGGGTGTCCCAAAAGTCAATTCTGACAAAATTGAACTTACAAAATGATAGTTGAATCGTTCTTGCCGCCCCTAATTGGCTCCGCCGATCTACGATTCCCCTAAAGGGGACTTTGAAGAGTGGTATTTCGGAGCTAATTTGCACTTCAGAACTTTAGGGCTTGGGGCAATTCATACTTACAATTTGTAACTTTTTAAATAGCCTATTTCTCTTTTGGGACACCCTCTTTGTTATCATCAATTCAGTTACTTTGAATCTATTTTCTTTGAAAATTCCTTACTGTTCTTTTTCAATGCTGTTTGTAAACATGAGTACTCCCAGTTGTTCTGTGGGTATTTCTTTGGTCTGGAAATTAAACCACCAATTGCTAATGGAACTATTCCCACACCCAGCGTGGAATAAGCTATGGCGTCTGCTGGGATAATTTCCAAATGCGAATCTGATTTATTTGAAGATAACAACCCTAACAATCCTATCGAAGAATAAATAGCTCCTAGAGCTATTAGGGTAATACTTGCATCCTGACGTGAATTATAACTGATGTATGTTATTTCACTTGTAAGGAGTGTGTCTCCCTTAATGATTATACCGGCTAACTCCCCGGTTTCCTGATTCAGGTCAAGGTGAAATCTCCCCTTGTGTGATTCCATGTCGGCCATTACGACTTTAATTTTCTTTCCTTCGGGGATTACAGTCCAGGCTTTGCTGGTTTTACTCTTTATAACCAGATAATTCTTTAGCTCATTTTGGCTAAAGGAAGGTGATATAATCGCGAGAAGGAATAGTGTAGTTACAATGATTGTCTTCATTTGAATGATTGTTTAAGGTAGGATGGGGGTGAAGCAAAAAACAGATAGACCGAAAGCTTATTAGCTTTGTAGCAGATACAGAAACTACCGGCGCAGCTCCTGCAAAAACCCTTTTCTATAAAACCCTTCTTTATATAGCAGGTTTATCGCGCCGGTAGTAATGTGGAAAAACCTGACAGGTCTCAAAGACCTGTCAGGTTTAGTTTTAATTTACCAGATTAATTATCTGGGTGTGTAAATTACTTTTCCGTTAATCACATTGTCATCGAGTGTCAGTCGGTAGAAGAGTATGCTGCCCGGGATAATATTCGCAGCAGGTACATATTCTATCTTGTACAGCTCGTTGGCTTTGATCTGTGCATCGTAGATAGTAGCTACTTTCAGACCACTTGCATCAAATAGCTCGATCCTTGCCCGTGTATCTTTCGTCCATTGCAGATCGAAGTAGAGTCGGTCTTTGAATGGATTTGGATATGCCTTAAACATGTTTTCAGGGGCTGACTCGGAAGTCAGGTCTTGTTGCATGTCGGTAGTGGCGGATTTAGAGATGGTCGTACATTTTCCTCCTCCTGCAACATACACATTACTACCTGTATTTACAGCTTGAAGTTTTGTTGTTGAGCTTGCTTTATCCCAGTTACTAGAGAACCAAACACCTCCAGCTTTACGATAAAGTGTTATTGCTATTTCTTGGTCACAAGCATTCTGGAATGCTACCATTTGGAATGTTGCTCCACCTTCAATAGCTACTGTAGACAAATCTGAAAGCTGTTCTACCAAATTAGCTTTAGCACTGAACGTACCAGTTGCGGTAGGTGTACCTACATTCAATAGCGCAATTGCATTTGTCGTAATTATGTATGTATGCATTTTTGAATCAAGAATGCCATCTTTCGTATAATAACTACGAACTAATATTGTTACCTTTCCTTTCGGATTCGTACCGGATTTTGTATATTGAATATCAAATTCATAATCAGTATTCAATCCTTTAGCTCCGCTAATATAACCCGAAGAGTTAGAGTTTAGCATACTACTACCACCAGTAATATATCCACCAGTTACAGGTTTTGAAACCGTAACAATTGATTGTGATAATGCGTCACCCGGATTATTTGTATATGCCCCGGTTACTTTAATCGCAATTTGGAAACTGGCAGCATTTGCTGAACCGATATTCAACTGAACAATTGCACTAGCAGCACCAACACTTCCATCTGTTACATCAATCAGTCCAACTGGTAAATTCTGCGCACTTGGTATAGCTGTATAAGTGGTACCATTGACAATGTAGAATGAAACCTTAGCACCACGAACGTCACCTTTACCTTTAAGTGAACAAGTATCTTGAATCACAGCTGTCATCGTTAATGTTGCAGTACTGGTATTTGTTCCGGTAGTCCAAGCAAAACCATCACCGGTATAAAAACCAGTTGCATTGTATGGAGTTGCAGTTCTTGGATCAACCGTTAGTTTTGGACTACCAACTTCACTTCCTGAGTAATTTGGATTTGATGAAATGAAATTACATTTGACATCATAAGTTGCAGGTAAGTTTTTAACTTGGACAATCATCATAGCCTGTACTGAACCATCAGTAACTCCTGGGATAGGTACAACACTTGCACTGCCATATTCTTTATCACCAATCATGAATTTAACTTCACCTGTTAATGGACTACCAGTATTTAGAGGTTTAATCTGGGCAGTCAGAGTTAAATAATCCATATACCTTACCCTTTCGGCACTTGTACTAAGTAATGTTGTGGTTGTCGCTTGTGTAATTTTTGCAGTGGCAGTTGCTGTTGTATTAAGCAATTTATAGTTCGTGGCAATAGCCCCGCTTATAGAAATTCCATATACAGTTACAGCTTTGTTAGTGCCTACTTCTGAACCGTCTAATGGACCAACACCATCAGGATCATCAAAAGACGCAGAAGTATAGCTTGCTTCAACATTATCGCCTGAAACTTTGTCCGTTGTTAAATGTACAACTACTGTTGTATTACCATCGTAGGTTTTATCATCGGCTGTTGCTGATACAGTGAGATCACGTTGTGTTATGTTGGCAGTCGTTGTGTTTACCGAAGTCAGACTGTAATTGCTTGCGTCAGTACCGGTCAGGGTTGCACCAGTTAAGGTTACGACTTTGTCAACGCCCCAGTTTTTATCAGCAAAGGTTGCAGTACCTCCGGTGATGTTAACATCTTCGGTTCCTATTTTGGTCGCTACTGAATAGCTACCTGTAGTTACCGTAGCACTGTTGTTCCCATCATAGGTCTTATCGTCGGCCAGGAATGAACCAACCAAACCTAATTTGTTGATGTCTGCTGTAGTTGTGTTTACCGAAGTCAGACTGTAATTGCTTGCGTCAGTACCGGTCAGGGTTGCACCAGTTAAGGTTACGACTTTGTCAACGCCCCAGTTTTTATCAGCAAAGGTTGCAGTACCTCCGGTGATGTTAACATCTTCGGTTCCTATTTTGGTCGCTACTGAATAGCTACCTGTAGTTACCGTAGCACTGTTGTTCCCATCATAGGTCTTATCGTCGGCCAGGAATGAACCAACCAAACCTAATTTGTTGATGTCTGCTGTAGTTGTGTTTACCGAAGTCAGACTGTAATTGCTTGCGTCAGTACCGGTCAGGGTTGCACCTGTCAGGGTGACAGTTTTGCTTGTAGCGACATTCTTATCGCTAAAGGCAGCTGTGCCACCAGTCAGAGAAACGACATCTGGAGAGATAACACCAGTCAGAGAACGTGAGATAACTGTTGCTGCAATTCCACCGTCATAGGTTTTGTTGCTGGCTGTAAAGCTTCCTGTAATATCTTTCTTATTTACTGTCAAACTCGCCGCATTACTAGTTGCCGAACCACAGTCGCTTGTTACCACACACTGATATTGATATGCACTCATCGCAACTGGTGGTTTAGTGAGGGTTAAAGTTGCTGTAGTTGCACCAGAATAGACTCCGCCATCAGTAATTTTTGTAAATCCACTACCGGTATTTTCCTTCCATTGATAGATTAATGTTCCAGTTCCAGATGCTGAAACTGTAAAAGTTGAAGCATCTCCGTAAGTTATCGACTTAGAAGATGGGGAGGAGCTTATTGCAGTTGAAGAATTTATATTTATGGTTATTGTTTTTGGTATGCTACCGTTGCTCTTGACTAATTTTATTGTCCAAGTTCCAGCTCCAGATGGTGCGTAAGAGCTTGAAATATCTCCATTTTGATCTCCTGTTGCAGGTGTTCGATTAACTAAACCATTTGAAGGATTATACCATTCAATGTGATTATTACCGCTAGTAAATGTTGCTTTAACACAAACTGTTTCACCACTACAAAAAGAGGTTTTTGAAGTGTTGCAATCACTGGCATAAGAAATTAAGTCATTAGTTGCATCCGTAAAAAATACCGTATAATGATACCCCGTCTCAGTGTAAGCCTCCAGACTGAGCTGGGCGCCAGCTTCAAACTGATTCACATACCAGGTAGTATGAATTTCGCCCTTTTCATCGGCAATAACCGTCCATACTTCATAAGGATTAGGAGAAACACCTGTGGCATCGGGTACAGGGAGTGGTGATAAGTGAGTTACCACCAGGTACACCTTTTCACCGGGCGTCCAGTATTCACCGTCGATATGGGCGGTCGATCCCGGTGCATAGTCCGGAAGATCTGTCTGTACATAGGCTTCAGAATCATTATGGGCAACAGCTATTGAGTCTTGTCCATAAACATTTCCACTCCACGTAGTTACCACCACAAGGAGCAGCATGTGCAACAAAAGCGACCCACACGTCCCTTTCGTTTTCCAGTGAATAGAATTTTTCATAATTGTGTCGTTTAGGTTACTATATAATAAGGTAAAATGCGATTTACGATCTTATTTCAGAAGAGGTCGGACGGCATTAGGAGAGTTGATGTTCGCAATCAAACAAATTCAATATCAATAAGTAAGTACAATTCCAGCATCGGCTAAATACATGATTCCTGGCCGGTGGAACAGGGGAGCAGAGCATTATATATAAGATCGCACGGGCATAAATTCCTCTAAGGAGAGGTTGCCAGTCTAAAGAAAGAAAAAAATTGTTTGGCTTGAGAGTGATCATCGTTCAGATGACCACTCTTCTTTACGAATAGTAAGTAAAGGTTTAGGTTTTACAATTCGGTTTAGGTTAATCGTTGCGGTTACGTGTTCATATAGGATAAAAACTACCCTTCTCATTTAATAGAACAACACTATTGTTATAATGTTTGTTATCTGTCAGGCTGAATTCTCTCAGATCTTCATATTTAACAATTCTAAAACCACTCGAGCCGGAGAGATTTCAGCCTGCATGGTAGCCTTACGGCTAAAGTTCATTTCACACTCCTTAAAATGAAACCTGGATTTCTTTTTACCACAACTATTACCACAGAGAAGCACAGAGTTTTCACAGAGTTCCACTGAGGGGGCTAATTAAATCTCTGTGGTTATATTTATTACGCGTCAAGCGGCCAGAAGCCGCTGAACGCTTGCTCTCCACACCGGGCAGCGGATCTATGCCGCTTGCCGGATTTCCAGAAAAGGAGATGTTAAGCCTGATCGTAAAAGGAAAGACAGATAAGGAGGTGGTGCAGGCGCTTTTTATCAGCCTCACTACCGAAGCACCGCAATAAGCTGATCAAGAAGGCGGAGGTGCGCAATTCGGCCGAGCTGGCGGCTATGGCAGTGGAGTGTGGGTGGTATCAAATCTAACAGGTGGGGTGTCAAAAATCAGTTTTAATGGAAATATATCTTCATTCTACTTTGCTAATGAGTGAGCAAAACTTCGAACTGTCTCCCGAGATAGCTATCGGGACCGTGCTTGACACGGGATCTCAAAATCGTAGAATGTTGCCTTTTGCTCGTAATACAATCATTATCTGGTTGAAAGATCCCGCATCAAGTGCGGGATGACAACATTAACATTTGAGCACGAATTTAACTCATTGATTTAAGTGCCGAATTTGTCACATTGAATACTCTGTATTTTGGCTCTATAACGAATAGTGTGGGTAATATCATTACTTAGGGGAATATTCCCCTAAGTTTCGTGTAATTATTTTGGCAGAAAGAATTCTTTTCAAATAATACTGCCACGAAACGTAGTTCGACGCAGTCAATCCACGAATAAAAGGAAGAAGCACCAAATGTGTTGATTTTCAAATGAAAATATAAATCGAACAACACAAATACTTTTCCAAAATTGGAAAAGAAAAGATACTTTCTTATTCGTGGATTGACTACGTCGAACTACGTTTCGTGGCGAAATAATTAAGCCTGTTTCAGCCTAAAACGCTACCAATACAAAACGTTATAGAGCCTGTATTATTTTTGACACCTCACCTGTTAGGTCTGTCAGAAACACCACAAGTCGCATCTATCTTCATTAAGGGGTATCAGCGTCTTGCAGCAATCATAAAACAGTGCCGCCTACTTCTTCAGAAAAGCCCGGATTACGGCCATTGTTTTGTCGTATTCTTCCAGAAACGGATAATGTCCGCTTTTTTCAAACATAACCAGTTGCACCTGTGGGCAATATTTCTTGTATTGCACCATCATCCATGGTACGGCTATCCGATCAAATCTGCCGGCGATGATGAGTACCGGCATTTTCAGGTTTATCAGTTCGCTCCTGTAGTCAAAACGTCCCATATCACCCCCAACCGTAAAATCTCCATCTTCACCTGTCATTTGGTAGTACAACCTGGAATTCCAATGGTTGGGATAATCTATATGAGACAGAACATCTAAGTTTTCTGGATTATAAGCATATGTTATGCCCATAGGAAGGCGATAAAATATACTCTGGTGAAGAGTTGAAGCGGATTTATATCCCTGTTTCCGGATGATCGTCAAGGTGTCCCATACCTCGGGATAATTAGTCTTAATCTCCCGGTTGTAATTGTCATCACTTTCCTGCCACATGGCGTTACTATGTAATGGTGAAATAAGTATCAGGTGATTTACATTTTCTGGATAACGCAGTGCATATCCCTGTCCGACAACGGTTCCATACGAATGACTCAGAATATTGATTTTCTTAAATCCCATAGCTTTGCGTAGTCCTTCCAGATCATCAATATCTCTTTTCAGCGTGTATTCGCTGAGGTTCTGAGCTGTATTTGACTTACCTCTGCCAAATGCATCATAATAGACAAGCGTGTTGTCAAGTGATAACGAATCGAGTGTTCTCATTATGAAATGCGCCAGACCGGGCCCTCCGGCAATAATAAACAAAGGTTCTCCCTTGCCAAAACTTACAGTCCAGAGTTTTGCTCCGTTTACCGTGTAATACTTTCCTTCTTTTTGACTGTCAGGGAAATGCTGAGCCGATAAAGAACTTACCATGGAAAGAATAAATGAGAATAGGATAATTCGTTTCATAGTAGGATAGTTTTTTGAGTGAATAAAATATGTTCGTCCTCTCGCGGGAAGGGCTCTTAAGTACTCAGAACATTCAGGGGCCAGGACATGTTAATTACGCGTCAAGCGGCCCGGAGCCGCTGAACGCTTGCGCCTCACACCGGACAGCGGCTTAGTGCCGCTTGCCGGATAACCAGACTGAAAGAGCTTAATCAGCGCTGCTCTAGTGGGGACGAGCAGTCCGGAGTGTTTCCTTTCTTGCAGGTTACACCCATGGTTAAATGAGAAAACCGTCTCCGCTTTGCCTCCTAATATTACACAATCTATTGGTTGTTAATTAGTTTCAGCTTTAGAAATCGGACAGCATTATTGTATAAGATATTTTGTTTTTGTTTGTCTGTCAAAAAGTTAGCCTCTAAAATGGCTTTTATTCCTTCTCCGGGGTTTCCGTCAGACCCGAACATGATTCTATTAGAATAACCCGCCTCCACAAGCCTTTGCAAATAGTAGTAATATTCTTTTCTGGGTATTGCCCATTGTAGAACTCCGGTATCCACGTACACATTCGGATGCGCATACAGGATATAAATCATTTCATCGATCATGGGCCAGCCGGCATGCATTACCCATACGCGCAACTTTTTATGCTTCAGTAGTACGTCTTCAAGCAATAAAGGATTGCCAGCGGCGACTCTGAAGTTTGGTGATTTATACGGACAAGGATTAGAGGGGTAAGCTGCGTCTGGTGGACCTAAACCCATGTGGATGGCAACAGGTATGTCGTACTTCTCAGCTAAACTCCAATACGGTTCAAGTTTCTTATCATTCGGATTCATTCCGATATACTCAGGGATAAATTCGCCAAGGCCATGTATTTTCCCTTTTTTGATTTCATTCTCTAACCATTTTATATCGGGGAATGATTTGCCTCCCGGAAAACAGTCTCGCGCAAAACTTGGCGCCTTTCCGTTAATACATGGGAAAAGAATATAGTTCACAAATCTTCCCGGTGCCGCTTTATTCCAGGGATCAAAAAATTCGGGAAGACCATTCAATACACCAAAAACAATGTTTAAACTATCCATTTCACGAACAAGTTCAATTTTCTGTTTTTGCATTGAATTATCTTCTACATCTCCAGGCCCAAGTGGTGCATGGATATGTACATCAATTACTTTTATTCTTTCCTCGGCCTGGACTTTTACATGAGTAGAATCAACCTGTCCATAGCATTTGTAGAAAGCGGAAAGAAACAATACGATGATTACTAATCTTGTTTTCATACGTCATAATTTGTGTTTTAGACTACATATGGGACTGATAGCTATCTCTTTTTAGAAATTCAGACTCTGATCTTACGTGTTTTTAAATACTCCAGAAGAGAAAGGAATAGAATAACAAAACCGACTCCGATCACAGTTTCTCCCCAAAGCATTCCTTTGATACCATAATTGTCGTGCATCCAACCATCGAAAGCAGTCATGCATGTCCCAGGTATATTTCCCAATGATGAAAGCAAGGCATATTTGGTAGAAGCCACTCCCTTGCCGATAGCGTGCAAAACAACAGCACTAAAAGCCGCATAATTGATGCCACAGGCGAAAGCATAAAGCAATACTCCTCCGACAAAATTAGCTGGAACGAAACTGGAAATACTCATAAGCAGTGTAGTCATTGCCAGCAATATGCCAGAAGAGAAGAATGCGGTCCACTTGCCTGATTTATCTGCAATGATGCCACCCACAAGACAACCGATTGAGCTTACAATTAAATTCAATATACCGATTGTCAGAGCCAGGGTTTCAGCCCCGACCTGCCAATTCCAGTATACGGCCGACCAGAGACTACCGGCTGCTCCTATCCCGATTGGAGTAATTATGGCGCATGAGGTATAGAGCGCAACAGGTGAATGAATCAGTTCCCTGATATCACTGACAAGGAGTCGGATTTTGTTTGTCAGCTTTTCTGTAGAGACAGCCTGGATCTGTGGCATATATCTGATGGCAAACAAGCTGCTAATCATAATACCGCACAAAACAATAATTGCCGTATGGTATGAGAAGTGGGTAGCAAGCCAGATTCCTGCACCGGCTCCAAGCCCTCCACCGCCCAGGTTGCCGGCCTGCCAGTAACCACCTGCCATGCCCAGCCGTTCCTCCCTTATCGTTTTTGCCATAAAGCCCCCCACAGGTGTAACTATCAGATTAGCGGCTATCTGTGAGATGAAAATAAGTATCGTTAACGGCGTTTTGTAGCAGATATCCAGAGGGATAAAGCTGAATAGGAGTAGTGATGCAGCACCGAAAATGTTTCCGATAATGTACCATTTATTCAGGCTTAAGGAAAGATCACACATCGGAGCCCAGAGAAAACGCAAGATATTAGCAGATCCCCCCAAGGCAACCATGGAGGCTACCATGGCTACTGAAAATCCGTGCCGGGTCAGCAGATAGGGAAGGGTACCCAATACGAATCCTCCACTGATTCCATAGGGTAATACCAGAATCAGAATAATGAATGGATTACTATTTTCCCGAATATCTGACATGAGATGTAATAATTTCAAAGAGGCAGGAGATGATTTTACATATCATCATTAGCTTATCAATGTCCTTTTTTATTGAGAGATTCTCGTAAAGTCAAGATCCTGAAAGTCACAACTGAAATCTGCCAGCGGTGAAATAGATTTTATTGTCATTTTAATTGGCTTGCCCTTGTGGATTTCTGAGAATGTTATAAATGCATCGGCATCCAGGCTTCGGGTTCTCCATTTTACGATAAAGGTGTAATCTTTATATGGAAATATCTCTCCGGTTAAAAGAGGAGATCTTTTTGATTTAAACCAATACTTTCCATTGTTCATCGAAATCACAACATCTCCAAACCATGGATCGTGATAGATACCTGTATAGGGTTTTATATTCCTGTTATCTGATGTTTGAGTTTGAGCAGTAATTCTTGCTACCGAATCAGTAATATTTTTCGCACTTTCTAATGATTGCTTTTTGCTATTTAAACAGGTATTAATCCAATCCCGACCATGTATATTAAAATAGCCGTCCAGAATCTGGTTGGTAATTGCCTCAAAAGCACCACCCTCTTGCTGATTGGTCAATACTATAATACCTAAGTTTAATTCAGGTAACATTGTAATCTGTGATTTCATCCCTTCAACGAATCCTCTGTGGAGTATTTGTTTGTAACCCTGAACGTCTGTAATAACAAATCCTAATCCATAAGCTTTAAAATGAGTATTGTAAAAGACGGGGTTCTGTACTTGCATAATAGTTTGAGGAGACCACATTTCTTCGTGGACATTATCTGAAAACAATTGGTTGTGCAACGAATCTCCGTATTTCCCATGGGCGAGCTGGAGCATACCCCATTTACTTAAATCTGCAATAGAACTATAAATGCCTCCGGCTGCATGGTAAGTTGTGCCGTAGTGTCTTGGAATTACCTGTACAGTATTGTTTACTAATGCATGAGCATCAATCACGTTGGATTTGTTTTTTATACGGTTGAAGGAGGCCGCACTTTGCGTCATTTCTATGGGGCGAAAAATTCGTTCTTCAATAAAATCTTCCCAGCTTTTACCGCTCACTCTGGCCACTACTTCTCCTGCAACAATGTACATGCTATTGTTGTATTCGAATTTGCTCCGAAAGCTTGATGCCGGTTTCCTAAAGCGAAGGCCATAAATGATATCTTTAATGGCAAAGTCTGAAGAGTCTGGGTAATAGATCAGATCCCCGGCGCTCATTCCCAAGCCGCTTCTATGAGTTAACAAATCGCGAATGGTAAACTCTTTTGTGACCCACGCATCATAAAGTTTGAATTCAGGAATGTATTTGATTACTTTATCGTCCCATTGTATTTTCCCTTCATCAACCAATATTCCCAGGGCGGTAGCAGTGAAGGCCTTGGTGTTGGACGCAATACCAAAAAGAGTGTTTTCATCAACTGGGTTCATCGTGTTCAGAGAACGGACTCCGTACCCTTTGGAATGAATAATCTTCCCATCTTTTATCACAGCGACAGCAATACCAGGAACGTTAAAAGCTTCCCGTGTCTTTTCTATTAAAGAATCAATTTGCTGGCTGGAGTGAATTTGTGCAAATGAACAGATATTCATCAGTAGGAATGAAGAAATGGTGTATAGTCTTTTCATTGTAATCTGTCTTGATTTGGGTTAAGGATATCTATACTTACAACAATCTGGTACAAAAAAGTAGCTTTATGTGAATATCCCCTTTTGACATTTTGCTACTTTCAGATTTTGAAAATCAGCCCATTTACGTAAACTGATCCTCTAGGGATACTCCAGGGATCCTCTAAGGACGGTCTGAAAAATTAGTAAAATCGAGAAACAGGCAATATTGATTACATATTTGAGTTATATTGCCTGTTTGGTTGATAAAATGGCAGAGTACTATCGCCTATGCTATCTTTTCCTTACGGTGGAGTGCAAAAAATTGAGTTTCCATTTGTTGTTGACCTTCTTAAACGTAGCACTTTCCAGCCAGTTAAATATCAAATGTGTCGTATCGTTGATTGTGAATTCTCCGTGATTAAAGTATCTCATATAGCCGGAGTTATTATCAACATTAATCTTGAAGTTGTCTAATTTATATTCGGCATGGATCTTTGGAAAGCTGTTGAAAAAGTTGATCAAACTGTCATTGTTTAAGACTTTGCCGTCCTCAAAAATAACGAAGTCGGTTGTCGTCAAAGCATTCATCTTTTTGATGTCTTTGTTCTTAAGAGCATTAAGGTAGTCCATTAATACTGATTTTAATTTATCAGAGTCATCCTTCTGATTTATCTGTTGGAAGGCTGTCAATAGTCCCACCAGAATTAAAATGAATAGAATTGTCTTTTTCATAATGGTTTGATTTTTTAGGTTACTTACTCTGTTCAGATTTTCCTTCAATAACTTTAATCCATTTTGCTGCTTTTCCAGAGGTTATATTATTAAGCCTTTTCAATATTTCTTCCTGAGTTAACGCTGAAGGAGTATCATTCGGCTAAAGCCATTATTCTAAATCAAATCAATAATCCTCCAACTAAAGTTGGAGGCAATTGATCCAATAAACAGTGCCGCCTACTTCTTCAGAAAAGCCCGGATTACGGCCATTGTTTTGTCGTATTCTTCCAGGAACGGGAAGTGTCCGCTTTTTTCAAACATGACCAGTTGCGCCTGTGGGCAATATTCCTTGTATTGCACCATCATCCAGGGGACGGATACACGATCAAACCTACCAGCGATGATAAGTACCGGCATTTTCAGGTTTTTCAATTCGTTCCTATAGTCAAAACGACCGATATCGCTTCCAACCGTAAAATCTCCATCTTCACCTGTCATTTGATAGTATATTCTGGGATTCAATCGGTTGGGATATTTTAGCTGAGCTAAAATATTTAAGTTTTCGGGGTTATAAGCATATAAGAATCCTAATGGAATGCGTTCACATAATCGCTGGTAAAGGGGCGAAGTAGATTTATACCCCTGTTTACGGATGATCATCAAAGTGTCCCACACTTCGGGGTAATTAATTTTAATCTCCCGGTTGCAATTGTCATTATTTTCCTGCCACATCGCGTTGCTATGTAATGGTGAAATAAGTATCAGATGATTTACATTTTCTGGATAACGCAGTGCATATCCCTGTGCAACAACGGAACCATAAGAATGCCCCAGAATATTGATTTTCTTAAAACCCATAGCTTTGCGTAGTCCTTCCAGATCATCAATATCTCTTTTCAGTGTGTATTCGCTGAGATTTTGAGCCGTATCCGACTTCCCTCTACCGAATGCATCATAATAGACAAGCGTGTTGTCAAGCGATAAAGAATCGAGTGTTCTCAACCCGAAATGAGCATAACCCGGTCCTCCGGCAATAATAAATAAAGACTTTCCCTTGCCAAAACTTACTGTCCAGAGTTTAGCTCCGTTTACCGTGTAATACTTTCCGTCTTTTTGACTGTCAGGAAAATGCTGAGCCGTCAAAACAGTGGCCATGGAAAGAATAAATGTGAATAGAATAATTCGTTTCATAAGGCAGATGAGTTAGTTGATTGAACTAATTTAGTGATGCTTGTTTGTCAATGTCCCGAAGTCAGGAACCATGCCGGACGTTTGAATACTGGTTTTTCGGCACTGTTGGCGTAATAAACCGTAAAGTCGTAGATCAGTTTTGAGATTTTATCTAACGCGTTGTAGTTAATCAGTCGGGTTTCATCGGAGGGTTGGTGGTAATCGGGATGAAATCCTGTTGTGAATTCGATAAATGGGATTTCGTATCTGGAAAAACTATAACTGTCTGTAAAATAGGCTAATCTAAGATGCGGATTTTGCTCAGGCAAAACTTTTAAATCAA
This sequence comes from Parabacteroides sp. FAFU027, assembly GCF_022808675.1. Classification (NCBI taxonomy): domain Bacteria; kingdom Pseudomonadati; phylum Bacteroidota; class Bacteroidia; order Bacteroidales; family Tannerellaceae; genus Parabacteroides; species Parabacteroides sp. FAFU027. Next base: position 644,192 of record NZ_JAKZKV010000001.1, on the reverse strand, counting down.
ATCGTCCTTCCAGTTTCTTTGCTTGTTGGTACAACTCTTCGCAACCATTATTTATACATTCGATATGATCAGCATACCGGCCAACCATATCGAGATTAATATCCAGAACGATTTTATCCATTGGAATCAACGGGCGGAAAGTGAAATATGCTGAGCCAAGCAGTCCACTTTCTTCCCCATAACAAAAGATCACCATGATACTCCTGCGAAGATTAGGCGTTTCAGATAACTTGCGCGCGATTTCCATTACCGCAACAGTTCCGGATGCATTGTCATCGGCTCCATTATAAATGCTGTCTTTACCTTCGGCATTTCTTTTTATCCCCAAATGGTCATAATGTGCAGTCAATACAATCCATTCATGCCCATATTGCGGATCTTTGCTTTCCCGGATAGCAACCACATTGTGTCCTGTTCCGTAAATCTTAGGAGCATTAATCGTGATATCAATCTTTGATTTAAGGGGAAATGATTTTATCCGTTTTTTTTCGTAAAGTCTCTTTTGCCATTGGTCGTAATTCTTTCCGGTAATTCCGGCTAAAGTCCTGTCAAAAGTAGATTTAGAGATAATGAGGAAAGCTGAATATTCCATAGCTTTATTGTTGCTGTCAGCAAGCCTTGTTTTTGGTAACAGATGGAATGTCTTTACCATTGGAATCTCCAGGTTGATATTATTGCGGGCAGGATTTTCAAATTCATCCGTAACATATACAAGTAATGATCCTTTGCGAACTCCAACTTGTACAGCTTTGCCAATTAGATGATCGCATCCGTGCATTTCATGTGGATTCATAGTCCAGGGTGCTCCGAAGAATGCAATTCCGGCTTTCCCTTCAAGATTAATATTTTGAAAATCGTCGATGTTCTTTTCCGGATCAAAAATGCCCTGGCCGAGAAAAACAAGATCATGACTTTCGGTTGTGTTATCCAGTTTCAGACCTTGGGGTATAAGAACATATTCTTCGGGTTTTAATTCATATCCATTTAGCACGACCTTATATTTACTCTTAAACGGATCAAAAGTCACAACCGGAACATTTTGCAGATAAGAGCCTGCGTTAGCCGGCTTCCAGCCATAGGCTTCGAGTTGGTTTGCGAGGTAGAGGGCTGCAATATCGAGTTCTTCACCCGGGGTAGCTCTGCCTTTAAGCAGATCGTCTGATAAAAACTGAATATCGGCTTTCAATCGTTTTTCGGAGTCGGTTTGAGCATGTATTGCAGTCCATGTAAATAAGCTCATTACAATACATACGATTATTGTTTTCATGGTTCATTCTCCTATTAATTTCAACCTATAACGAACTTTCTTCCAGGGGAGATTCTTATCTTGAACCTGGGTCGCATTAGGCTAAGTTTTCCCAATATCAAAGTTAGTCATTGCCTTGCCTCAAGTCAATTCTACCATGGTAGTATTTTTCAACCCTAAATCATACCTGTAACGATGAGGATAATGTGTGAATGGTGTAGTTCTCAGGGGCTGGCTAATGTGAAAGAAAAATGGAGATAAAGGAGGTGGCGCAGGATCTTTTTATCAGCATCACTACCGCGAAGAAGCACCTTACTAATCTGATCAGGAAGGCGGGTGTGCGTAATTCTGCCGAACTGGTGGCTAAGGCTGTGGAGTGTGGGTGGTATTAACCTAACAGGTCTTTGAGACCTGTTAGGTTTGTTAGAAACACCGTATCTATATTCCTCAAGGGATATCGGGGGGCAATAAAAAATAACTTTTGGGAAAAATAGCAGCGTTTTTCCTTTACTATAAAATGATCTAAGTAGATGGATTGACTTGATGTCGTATTTACTAAGGTAAAACTAGTTACGCGTCAAGCGGCATGAAGCCGCTGATCGCAGGTCCCCCGCACCTTATCTTTTGTACAAAACCCATTCCCGTTGAATTTGTGGACCGAAGAAATATTTCAAATATCCATATAGTTGAAATTCCCTCTGTCAGGTTTCTATTCCTAGAGTCAACTCTCTCCTCAGTTCCAGCGGAGTCTTTCCCTCTTTTTTCTGCAAGAAGCGATTGAATGAGTTCTGCACGTCAAATCCCAGCATTTCAGATACCTCACTGATGGACAGTTTAGTATGTGACAGCAGATGACGGGCAGACTCGTGTCTGACCTGGTCCAGTAACACCTGGAAGGTTGTCCCCTCACTCTTCAGATAACGTTGCAGGCTCCGGGCCGAAAGGTTCATCAGCGAAGAGATCAGGGTTAATGATGGCGTTGTGTTTCTCAACTGATAGCCGATGTGTTGTTTGGTGTTTTCTGACCAGATATTCCGGCTGCTTTTTATCTGCTGGATATAGTTCTGATACAATTGCAGAGCAGCGGGATTAGCGGTTGGCACTTTCCAGGTCAGCACCTCAAGAGGGAGTACAAAGCAGGTGTACTCTGCATTAAACACTACCGGGCACTGAAAGTACTCTTCCAATAAATCAACTTTACCCTCTTTAGGGTATGGAGTAAATATCTTTAATGGTCTGACCTCTCTACCCAGAATCTCCCTACGACTACGGAGCGATATACTGATATATAATTCCGCAGACTGTCGGGCGGCTATCGGGAAATTTTCAATCCATGACAAATTAGTTCTCTTGATATGGTAGATGCCGTCCTTCCTTATTTCATAGGAATAATCGTTCAGAGAATCAATCAGGTTGATGTATTTTATCATATTATTCAGTACAGCGGCATACGTGTCACAGTTTTGATAAAGCTGTCCCAGTACACCCAGCGCTGAATAGGGCGATTCATAACCTATACGCAGGCCGATACGGATATCTTCAAGCCGTCTTACTGTTTTCTCTGAAAATACGCCCATCTGATAGGGGGTAAGCACCAGGTCTGGTTTGTACAGTTCCTCCGGGGAAATGGAAATCTCCTCCAATAAGTCAACAAAGTTGTACCCTTTCGACTCCAGGGAGAAAATGACGTTTCTTAGAATTATTCCGCTTAGCATAGCTTATTGTTTTTTGTCGCGATCGGATAAAAATAATACATTTTGGGCGAAATCCAAGAGATAAGGAGTAGATAATTTTGTCGCTATTAAAATAGGTGGGTTTATTAGAAGATTTAAGGTATTTATTCCATCAGATTCAGATATATAGAGATAGTTATTCAACCCCTTATTTGGTTTTTTTATGATGGTGTGCGTCGGTTTATATAAGGTAAACCGACGCTTTTTTTTGATATAACTGGACTGTTGTATTGTTTTGAAGTGTGAATTCTGATGCAGTTGTAGTTCGGGTGATTGAATTAAAGTTAATATGGTATGGCTTTGTGTTTTTAATGTATGTTTTGTAGCATAAAAACACTATCTTTGCAATGTGTTTTTCATGGTATTAGATTTAAGGTTAATAAAGGGTTGAGGTTGTCGTGATGACAACCTTTTCTTTTTTCTATAGGTTTCTTATCCTATAAGGTTGGTTGGCAAAAAAACTATTTGTAGAAAAGAGGAAGATGCGCCAGCTTTAGGATAAATTCCGGCGTCAATGGCCAATTCTCATATTGTTCTCTTTTTAACCCGGAAGAAGCAGCCCACCGGAGCAACCATGCCGGATTGTACTCATTGTAATAAGTAATCTCCGTTTTATACGCTTTATCTTTTATAGCCTCTTTCAGTGAAATAAACTGGTAGCCTTTGTCCCGGAATATTTGTGCAATCCGGTCAATATAGTCTCGGTTTATGGCATTGGCATGCAGCAGCATGACCTGGTTTATACTTCTTCCAAATAGTAATTGAGAGAGCTTTTCACTGTAATCCAGTTGTTCCTGTGTATATTCGAGGTAACATGTCCCGATTTTACGCATTAATGCCGTGTCTTTTTGCACCATAGCACTATCGTACGCATCGTTGAATTTCCAGTCATCATTGTGGACAGTAACCGGTGCAACGATGTATTTCTTACTGGTCAGGAACCGGGTCAGCGAGTCTGCTTTCGCTTTCGTTTCGCCGATACTCAAAAACGGATGCCGGAAATAGCGTAGCTTTTTGTGGTATTGAGCCATTAACGGCCGGATAATCTTCTCTCCCTCCAGTATGTCATCTGTAAACGCCCTATAGTTAGTCTGGTTGTAATCCGGGTGAGAATAGGTATGATTGCCCAACTCCAGTCTGGCGTTCATCCATGCTCTGAGCAGATCAACCTGTTTTTGATCGGGTTTCATCTTGTCATTGTAAAGGTCCGATTCATTGACGAAGCCAATAGCAGGTATGTGGTACTGTGTAAAGGTCTTAATCAGGGAGGTTGTTACCTGTAGCTCAAAGAGTAGGGTAGTGTCATTTTGCACGCTCACAGGGAGATCATCAATGGTAAAGCAAACCTTTTTGTCTGCCCCCCGCATGACAGGCGCTAATAAAAGCATGCATACGAGAGCAATGGCGGTGTTGGTGGTTTTCATACATTCAGGGATAAGAACAGGTTAATAACAAATACAAAAGATAATCGCAGATGTTCCTGTAAATAAGATCGAAACATCCCCTGGAATGGAATTTGAAATAGAGCTCAACGACTGAGTCTGAGTCCGGCAGACTACTAATGAAACGTCGTTTGAGATTATTCTGTTTGTTGAAATCCATTATTTATTTCTGATCGGTTCAATAGAAAATGATCGTAACCAGAAGTTATTCAAAAACAGATTATAGGGGTATGTGATAGCCATTGTAGAGTGAATATGTATGTAACAGATTCGTTATATGGCGTATTTGAGTTAAATGATGTATTATTGGTGGATAAAATATGCTGACATTACATGTTGTATAACACAAGCAACTATCTTTGTACTGTGTTTTTCATGGTATTAGATTTAAGGTTAATAAAGGGTTGAGGTTGTCGTGATGACAACCTTTTCTTTTTTCTAAAAACGAGTTCTACAGAGACATATATAAATAGAAAAACCCGGTCAGAAATCACTGCCGGGTTTTCTTTTGGAAAGAAAGAACTATTATTTGCCAATCATTACTTCCGTAGATTTCACGATAGCATACACTTCATCACCTACTTTTAGCTTCAGGTCATCCACGCTTTCTACCGAGATGAGAGAGCTGACGGTGTTACCGCCACCAATGTTTACTTTTACTTTGGCCATGACAGCACCTAATACGATTTCTTCGATGGTTCCTTTGATTTTGTTTCTTGCGCTAAGTTCCATAATTGTTTGTTTTGATATTGTTTGACAAATAAGTTGTTTTGTCAAATATAACGCAAATAATCACGACAGGTTTGTTGTAAAAACAGATGAATGACGACTTTTTGGTAGTAAAATGGCGTTATTCATTTTATTGAGTGAAATAGTCTGTCGGAGATTGGTTCACATAAATATCTGAAAAGCAATACCGGCTATGAGTGGGTTTGACAGTTTAATTCAGAGAAAAATGAGTCTGGTCGATGGTTGTTAATAATTTGCAAAAGCGAAAATAACTTCATCGATATCCGTTTCCGGATCTGTCAGGAAAGGATTAACTCTGTTATTTCCCGGCCTGCACACCCTTTCTTTCGCATACGGGCCTGAAGGACATCGCCCGGTTGTAGGGCGTCATTCTCAAATTTGTCTGTTTCAAGGGTTCGGAATTCACCGGCTGCATTTTGAAAAATATAGAATGTTTTCTCTTCAAAACAACTCAACTTGATGAGGGTTACCTTTTCGATGTATTCTTCCATATTCGTAAGAGTTGATGTGAGACGCATATTGGTATGCGGGTTCACTTTTTAGACTGCAAAAGCCTTGCCAACTCTGTCTCGCTCAATGGATATTTGTAAAAAAGGCGGTAGAAAGCTTTGATCTGCTCATGCGCTTTCTTTTGTGATTGCCGGTAAAAAAACTCCGAAAGCAGAATCAGTCCCGGTATGCGGTTGATGGAGGGCGGATTGCCAAACCAGTTGTATGGCTCTTCCGGAATGTGGAAGACATGTTTTTTCTGTACAGCAGGAATCTTCTTCCACAGCGGGGAAGCGTATATTTCGGTGTAAGGATCGTCACCGCCTTTGTCCACCGTGAAGATGTAATCGGGTTTCCACAGCATGATCTGTTCCAATGAAACGGTCGCATAACCACGGGCTTCGATTTCCGTTTCGGCAGCATTGCGGATGCCTAACAAGTCAAAGAGTTGGGCGTGCTTACTTCCGCTGGGTGCAGTCATCAGCCCATCGCTACCTACTGCAAGGTAAGCGGAGGCATTGTTTTTAGCATTTGTTTTTTGTAACTGAGATAGTTCTTTATAGAAGTTGTCGAGGAAATCGGCACAGGCTTTGGTTTCCTTATTTTCTCCTAACAGAGAACCGAGAAAACGGTAAGAATTATCCATTTTCAATATGTTCAGGTCGATGATTACCAATGGAATATTGGTTTGTTTGCTGAGCTTTTCATAACGGGAATAATCTTCGGGAACGAAGCAGCCAGCGATAATAATATCAGGGGCTGCACTCATCACAGCTTCCGGATTTTTGATGTCGGTAATGGGAAGCTTGCGGTAACTTTCGTGGATGTACTTCATGTCCGTATTGTCAGGATTGAGGCCACGGCTGATGAGTTTTCCGCTTGAGCAGGGGAAAAGCATCAGGCAGGTCTTTTCATCGTGGGGAAGGATACGGTTGATTTTCACTGGTATCGTTACTTTTCGACCAGCCATGTCGGTGATTACTCGGGTTTGGGCAAATATCAGCTGCGATGCGAGCAGCAGGAGGAGGGATAGCATTGTTTTCATAATTCGTTGATTTGGATTCTAAACCTCCAAGGTTTTGAAAACCTTGGAGGTTTGGAAGTCGGTTGGAAGTCGTCAATCCTTATTTTCAAATACTTCGAAGGCAATTTCGCTGAAATAATCTTTCTGGTAGGGGAGGGATGAGTTTTTAATCGTCTCCCAGCCGAGCCAGCGAATATTGGCATTAGCCGCAGTTTCCGAATCGGGATGCGCTGATATGGCACCCGCATTTTCCAGAAATCCGGCAATCTCTTTGGAAAAGAAATGCCGGGCGATTTTCAAAACCTGCTCGTTACTCCCTTTTTTGACCAACAGGAAGAAGGTACTGACCGGATTGCCGTCTTTGGGAGAAAGCACCTCCACATCTGCATTACTGCGGACAAAGAGGGTGGTGTATCGCTGCACCACATTGAAAGGCGATGACTCGGGATGATTCTTTCCGATGTCTTTGATGATTTTGGAGAAATGCCATTTAAACTTCACCGAGCGGGCATAATTACGGATACCCTGTTCACCGTATTTCTGGTGCAGGTAGAAGAGCATATTGGACCCGAAATGGTCGCGCTGGGGTTTCCCCATTTGCGTTACGGCATCGGCATATACCGGACTAAGCAGGTCGCTCCAGCGGGTTGGTATTGGTAGATTTTCCTCCTTCGATTTGTCGTGGAGAATCACCAGTTCCTCAGCACCGAAAGCGTGGTATTGTTCTGTCGTATCGTAAAGCCCTGAATTGTTCCAAAGCTCATGTACATTTACTTTCAACGGTGTATCGAAATATCCCGGTTTTACGAACCTGTCCACAAAGCGGCGGGTCATGAGCGAACTGAATCCTTTACCTACCAGTATATCCGGTAGTTCGTCCGGATTCTCGCATTGGGCAAGGTAAAACTGGAACGCTTTCTTATTATTCTTCTGGAAAAACTGATGGTTGAGAGGGATTTTCTCTGTATTGGCGAATTTTTCCATTTCCTCAATAAAAGCCTCGTGCCAGGTAAAGTCAGCAAAACCGGCCATGTTCACTTTACCGGGTTGAATCAACTCGTGCCGGATATTTTCCAGCTGGTCGAAATCCTGATGTTCACGGCGGACGATGTGATTGAGGTCGGAAAGTATCTCTTCCCGGTTGTTTTCTGTCAGGTATTTCCCCAACGTTTCATTGTAACTTATCGTGAGCGGAGAAAGTTTAATTCCGGCACAAAGCAGCACCCGGTAAGCTCCTTTATAGGATTCCAGGAGTTTCCGGAGAGGGGTGTTTACTGTAATTGTTGAGCTGTTTGCTTCCATTGTTTTTTGCATTTTAACCTGATATTGTTGATGTTATCGTTACTCCTCCCCTTTGGGGGGAGGCCGGAAGGGGGCTTCTTAAAACCGCACATTGACGGTTGTTTTGAAATTTCGTCCGATGCCTCTCAGGTAACCGCCATAAGGCAGGTAGCTTGTATCCAGCATATTGTTGACTAAAAGACTGAAAGTGGTACCATTCAACGCTTTGGGTAAATGAATATTCAATCCTGCATCCCAAAGTGGATAGGCGTTCCGGGCATTCTGTCCCCAGGTTTTGGTGACAGAATATTCGGGCAGGCGGTCGTACGAGGCGATGTAGCTGAAGATGATAAACACCGACGGCTCCACATTTTTCCAGCTTTTGTAATATTGCAACTTGTTGCGGATTCGTCCCGGAGGAATACCTTCGAGTGGAGAGCCTTTGCCCAGATAACCGTCGTTGGTCACATCATCGCCATAAGCGTAAGTTGCATTGATGGTCAGCTCGGCTTTCCCTGCTCTTTTTTTATCTCCGGTAAATGCAGTCAACGAACCGTCGAAGCCATAAAGACGCGCTTTGGCGATATTGATATAGGTGTATTTGTTGGTAAACAGCTCATATTCCGAAATGCGGTTGTGGAAAAACGATGCCCAGCCGTTGAGCGTGTACATGAGGTGTTTGAGTTCGCCTTTTACCACCCACTCGATGTTGTAACAGGTCTCCGGTTCAATATCAGGATTCCCGACAAAAGTTCCTCGCCCTCCGTAGAAAACACCGATAGCCTCCATCGGAATTGGGAAACGGAAGTGGCGGCTCAGGCTCAGGTCGTTTTGCAGCCACGGGCGGAATTTATAGCTCCAGTCAATGCCTCCGGTCACATTGTAGTACGATTTGGAGTGGATGCTGTCTTTCTTCAGGTTGCCGTAATCACCGCGCAGACTTAACCCGATTTGATGTTTCTCCTTCTCGTATTCGGCAATGCCGTAAATGCCGCCAATGGTTTGTTGTTGCTCAGAATAATATTTGTAAAGGCTCGACGTATTGTGCTTAATATCATCCGTACCGTGATCCTGACACAGGTAGTCTGTGTACGCATCGGCACCGGCTTCACCTACCCAATAGCGGGCGATTTTCTTGGAAGCATTTACCTTAAATCCTCCCGCTTGCTTGAAGGAATAAATCATCTCACGGATAGCAAGCAGTTTGGTTCCCGCATTCACCTGGTCCTGGCGTTGGTCAGTATTGAGCCCGTTGTACCAAAGGTTGGTATTGACAGACGTGCCGTTAGCGATAGTGGTGCGAAACTTGAGCGATGATTCGATATTGTACCGGTCAAAAAAGGTGCGGTAGTCATACGGGTTGTTTTGAAATCCCAACGGCTTTTCCCGCTGTCCGCTGTAATAGTTGTTGTCCCATTCGATGATACTTTGACCTTTAAATTTATGGGCCAGCTTAGTGGAGAGGTTTTTATAGGAGTACGCTGAATTCAGGGCCTCCACCTGGTCGGGATAATGGAAGTTATCGGCTAAAGTATATCGACCACCCACGGTGAAGACGTTTGATGAGTTCGCATAACAGAAGCGGGTATCAGCCGTCTGTTCGTTGTTATTGCTCCCGTAAGCGAGTTTTGCATTTCCGTTAAATCCCTTTTTCTTAAACGACAGCTTTTCATTAATCAGCAAAACACCGCCGACACTTCCGTTACCGTACGCAATGCTACGTGCTCCGTGCAGAAGTTGTACATCCGACACATCGTTCGGGTTGATATCTTCGAGTTTATACCCCGATTGGTCGATGCCGGTCTTCACCATCCCGTTTTTCTCCACATGGATGCGGCTGCCGTACATGCCCCGGATCAGGAGAGGAAAGGTCGTTTCGTTTACCTTTACAATGCCCGGTAATTGGTCCACCACGTTGATGAAATTCTCTGAAGCGACTGCCGAAATATCTTTAGGGGTGAGAATCACCGCATTTTTAGCTTTCAGCTTCTCTTGTCTGAAGCCGTTGACGCTGACTTCCTGAAGCCTGACTTCTTTGTTTTTGGTCACGCTCTTCACTTTCAGCGTATCTGCCGGGAGAGCAGATACCTGAAGTGAGAAGAGTGGAAAAAGAAAAGGAATGATGTATTTAACCCGCTTAATCATAGTTGCAAATTTGAGCCGTCATCGAATGTCAGGCGGCAATGATGAACAAAAGAAATTATTTCACCATGAGTTTCGAAGTATAGCTTCCGGCTTTGATGAGATAGATGCCTGGTTTCATATCTGTCAATTCGATGTTCAGTTTTTCTTCGTTATTTGCCTGAACTGTTTTAACCAGAGTACCGCAGGTGTTGTAGATAAATACTTTTTCCGAAGAAGCTTTAGTAAAACTTACGGTAACATAGTCTGACGCAGGGTTAGGATAGGTTGTGAATTTTACTGCTAATCCGGAATTTATTCCCATTGGAATTCCACCGGATACAGTATAATAGACCTTTAAAAGCGGGCTGGTTGTCGCATCACCTGTTTCGCGGGAGAGGAATTGTTTGGCAGTCTGAGCTTTTGTTTCATCCCCTTGTAAAACCCATCCGAAGTTTGATGATGGTGTATTTAACCAGTTTTGTACTTCTGATGTCATCGTGGTTGAGACAAAGTATTTCAGTCCATAGGCATCAGCTCCGGTGCTTGTTAAGCCTGTTCCCGCATAGATAGTTGCACTAACTGTCGGGTCGAAATCCCCACCCGGAGTTGTCCAAGCCGGACTGCTGGTAGGAGAGGCCACATTGTTAAAGGTATAGAGCCAGGTCACGTCGTTTTGCGTGGCCGTTGCACCTTGACCACCACCCTGCATGGATGTCCCTTCGCCCCAGTCTTTTAAAACGCGATGCAAATCAACGTTAGTCCCCACACCGGAAGTCCGGCTGAAGTACATACTTAAACGTACACTGTCAATGGTCGCATTGACCGGAACATGATTGGCAACGTCAAAATAGACCAATGCCCGACGGATACTTGTAACTGCCGCTCCTGCATCCTGATTGGTTCTTCCTGCGGTGATTGAATAAAGAGCGTTACTTAATGAACCGGTTGCCGATTGGATAATGGTGTTGTCCTTTGAGCAAAGGATGGATACCGATTCGCTCGCTTTGATGATGGAACCAAAGCTAATAGCAGAAAGCAAACTGAGTGTAATAATTCTTTTTCTCATAACCTTAAAATTTAATTGTGTGAAACCTATTGTATTATTATTGTTAGTCCATCTCATACGGTTTAAAGCGATACCATCGGATGGGGACGTGGCCGCCGCCCTGACGCTCGATGTGTTGCCACTTGAAGTAATTTCCATCAGAGGTGCGGATGAGCCACACCGGGGATTGGCTTTCAGGAAGGCGAACCACTTTGTCGCCAATGACCAGTACCTGATAGGCTCCCAGCAGTAGCGCTTCACTCATCTGGATAAATCCGTCTTTCCAGGGATAGGCTGTCGAGTCGTTTGGATTTATGGAAAATACCTTATCGGCCTTTACGCTATCCTGCATCAGCTTGGTCACATAATTAAACTCAGCGAAACCCTCAGCCCCCAATCCAATCCCGGCAAATTCAGAGACATTGAGCGCGATCGCCTTGGTCGGTGTAGATTCGTCTCCCCAGAGAAATACCACTGGACGACCGCCATAAGAACTGGTTACCGGGTCCTGTATGCGCCACGCCAGCATCTTCAGGTCGTATTTGAAGTTGGGGTATTCGTCGAGCGACACGATGGAGTCGCTTTCGAAGTCCACCCCGAATCCGGCGGGATAGTTCTGTGGTTTGGTTTCCAGGATTCCAGTCGAAGGTATCTGGTCGGTGAAGAAGGAGTTTTCGTCCAGTACTTTTTTGCATCCGGATTCAAATGCCAAACCCGCAGTACACAGCAGGAAAATGAAATATTTATTTAGTCGTGTCTGAGTCATTTTACTATGTGGTCTTTAAAAAGTGAATACTTTATTATTCATAAAGATGAATAACGGTAGGTGCGGTGATTCGCTATTCTGCTTTTACTAATATAAATATCGTGCCATAAATGTAAATCGTAGTATATCAGTCAATAGCGGTTTTAGTGTGGAGTCAGTGTCCTACATCGAGGTCAGGGTTGGTGGACGAAATCTACAAGAATGTATAACGATTAATGGCTCTGTCTGACACGAATTTATATATCAGGCAGGAGAAAAATAAATCCCGAAGTCTGTATGGAGACAAACTTCGGGATTAACTTATACTATTGAATCAAGGTGGAGGTGGATCAGAATTCTCCTTCAATCACTTCTCCATTTCGCAAACTATTACGTAAGGCCAGTATTTTATTATCGAGCTCTTCCAGTGCAGAAAGATTAGCTTTTTCGGCAGTCGATGTCGGAATAATTTTGTGAATACCCCCGTTTTTGATGACGAGTCGTTGTCCGGCCATCAATGCCAAAATGGGGTCGTGGGTGGCCATCAGCACGATCTTTTCTTTTTTGACTAAAAGACTGAGCGCCTTTTTACGGTCGATTCCAGCGTTCTCAATTTCATCGATCAACACTACCGGAGAGCTGCTCAGAAACGCGGTGTCGGCAATCATCAGCGCGCGGGATTGTCCGCCGGACAGTGCCGTGACAGGTGTTTCACCGGTAAAGGATTCTCCCGCCAACAGGTTCGCCTGGCGAATGATTTCTGCCACAATCTCTGTAGGGTTCAGGATCATGCGGCTCTCGGCATGCATGGTGATAAACTCCTCGACGGTGGTATCAATCACGAAGTTCATATTTTGTGATAGCTGTGCCACCAGTTTGTGTTCCAGGGAAAAGCGTAGTTCAGGGTCAGGGACTGAACCGTTGACCAGAATCTTGCGGGAGGTAGGGGTATCACCCTGTGCCATCCACTCGATGTCGGCCAGCAGGCGGCTTTTGCCTGAACCTGTCGGCCCGACAATGCTGGTGATGGTGCCGTTATCGAGTGTGAGGGTCAGCTCTTCGGCATTTCCGCTTTTGTCGTGACCACCAATGATAGTGATGGAGTTGACTTTGCTTTCCTCTTTCTCCTGGCCCATTTCGATAAAGCCGGCCAGATTGTCAATTAACTGCTCCTTGTCCATCCCGATGTCTTCAAAATATTCGTCATCCTGTGTGTTGAGGTATTCGCCCAGACTGATTTTAGGATTTGCCGGAGTGATCCGATATGTCCTGAAGAATTCAGCAACGTATGGCGTTTCTTCGGATATAAGCCCAATTTCCTTTTCTAATAGTTCCATAGGGTAGGGATTGAGGGGTTGAGGGAATGAATGATTGAATAAATGGGTTTCGCTGATGACTCTCTAGGTTTCGCTGGTCGTTCTCTAGGTTTCGCTGACCGTCCTCTAGGTTTCGCTGACCGTCCTCTAGGTTTCGCTAGTCATCCTCTAGGTTTCGCTGACCGTTCTCTAGGTTTCGCTGATCGTCCTCTAGGTTTCGCTGGTCGTCCTCTAGGTTTCGCTGATCGTCCTCTAGGTTTCGCTGGTCGTCCTCTAGCTTTCGCTGATCGTCCTCTAGGTTTCGCTGATAGTCCTCTAGGTTTCGCCAGTCATCCTCTAAGTTTAGCTGACCGTCCTCCAGGTAACGGAAGTCGTTATTGCATTAAATCTTGATCTTCCTGACATTTCCCATCTGGTAATCCTTGCCGATTTTAGTCTCTCCCAGGCAATAGGAGCAAAGCGCGGCAGGCATGGAGAAACGCAGGGAGCCTCCATTGAGGGTATGGGTGTTTTGAGCCGAATGAAATAGCGTCGTTAGTTCGTATGCACCCTGTCCCGTGATGCCATTGACATACATGATTTTGGCTTTGGCATTGGACTGGCGCACTTTGAAGGCAAATACCTCTCGCTCGGCCTGTGACACGATATCGCCTTTGGTGATGACGATGATGTCGGCAAATTTCAGCATCGGACCGATCTTCTTGGGGGTGTTGATGCCCATTAGGTTGTCGATGACGCAGACGGCCTGCACGTTTTTGGCGTGGGGCGAACAGCGGTTGCACAGTCCGGCACTCTCCGAAAGCAGGAAGTCGAGGTTGAGGTCTTTGCCCCATTCAATGCAGTCGTCGATGTTGCTCACAAAGTAGTGGTCGGGACAAAGGTTACCCGAAAGTCCCACCCGAACGGGGATGCCGAGGGCTTCATAGAGTTTGTCATCGTCGGTATAGAGGCAGTCAAACTTGACCACGCCCACCTTTTTACCTTCCGCCTGCAATGCTTTTACGGCATTGAGCAGCACGGAGGTTTTCCCTGATGACGGTGGTCCGGAAACGGTGATAAGTTTCATAATTTCCTGGTTTTATTAGTTGTGAATAAGAGGCACACACACCTTTCCGGAATCGCAGGTCTCCATAACGGAAACCTCGATGCCGTATATCTTCTTCAGATTTTCCGGTGTGAGGGTACTGTCGGGTACGCCCGATTTATATAGCCTTCCGTTGTTGATCAGAATGACTTTCGACGCCACCATAAAGGCGTGGTCGGGCGAATGGGTGGCCATCAGGATACCCACGGACTGCTTCTTCAGTTCGTTAACTTTGCGAATCACCCGCACTTGGTTTCCATAGTCGAGGTTGGAAGTCGGCTCATCAAGTATGATGAATCGCGCCTCCTGTGCCAGTGCCCGTGCGAAAAGCACCATCTGTCGCTCGCCACCGCTCAATTCGGAAAACGACCGGTCTGCCAGATGCCGGATATCCAGCAGCTCCATCGCCTCCAGGGCAATGCGCCTGTCCTTTCGGCCCGGTGTCTGGAACATGCCCAAGTGTACAGTCCGGCCAAACAATACGACATCTTTCACTTTATAGGGAAAGGGTATCGTATGGTTCTGCGGTACATAAGCCACCATTTTGGCAAATTCATTGGGCGAAAAGTCAGCGATGTTTTTCCCGTTGAGCCGGATTTCCCCGCTGATAGGAGGAATAAATCCCAGGATGGTCTTAAACAGGGTCGTTTTGCCCACACCGTTCGGCCCGAGAATGCAAATGATTTCGCCACACGACACGCTGAAGCTGATATCCTTCAGCACCGGTTGTCCATCGTAACCGAAATGCGTTTGGGAAAATTCCATGCGCCCCGGCGTTCCCATATTGGAGTGATTCGTCTTCATAAGCACTACCAGTTTTTGTGTGATGATTTTTTCAGGAAATAGATGAAAAATGGAGCGCCAAGCACTGATGTCAGTATTCCAATCGGTATCTCAATGGGAGTGAGCGACCTTGAAATAGTATCCACCACCAGCATAAATATCCCTCCGGTCAGAAACGAAACCGGCAATAAGACCCGGTAATCCGGCCCAGCTATCATCCGTGCCAAATGGGGGATGATGAGTCCGACCCATCCCACAATCCCGCAAATCGAAATCATGCTGGCCGAAATCAGCGAGGAGCAAACGATAATCAGCATCCTGAGCCTGCCGGTATTTATCCCGAGTGACCGGGCTTCATCTTCACCGAAAGAGAGTACATTGACCCGCCAACTGATAAGCAGCAAAGGGACAATGCCCAGTGTGAGGATCGGAAATACGGTCTTGATGTCGTTGAGTTGGATGCCTGAAAGACTGCCCATCAGCCAGTAGGTGATGGCAGGGAGTTTATTGTCGGGGTCAGCCACATATTTTATCAGGGAAAGCATCGCTCCGAAAAAAGAGGAGATAATGATGCCCGAGAGTACCAGTATCAGTATCGGTTCGTGTTTATTGCCAATGAGCCTGCTCACTGCCATTGCAATCAATACCGCCGACATCCCACCCATAAAGGAAAACAGCTGGATACCCACAGCCGGCATCGCGAGCAGGATGCCCAAAGCCGCGCCGAATCCCGCTCCTGACGAAACACCCAGTATATCGGGGCTTACCATCGGATTACGAAACATTCCCTGATAGGATGCTCCCGCCAATGCCAGCGAACCACCCAGCGCAATGGCTCCCAGTATCCGGGGTATGCGGATATTGAGCAGGATGATTTTCAGGTTTTCGTCAAATGTCCCGGTCTGGAAAATAAAAGCAGATAAATCCTTCAGCGATACTGGATAGCGTCCCAGGCACAACGATAACGTTGCTACAATCAGCAACACCACCAGGCAAACGGGAACTATGGAACGGTTGGATATCAGCACACGCATAGGATTTTACTTATGATATTCATCAATATGAATAACGACGGGTGTCGCTACTCAGTGTTATTGATGAAACCAGTAATAAATAGCGTGCCAGAATGAGGCAGAAATGTGGTTAATAGTAAAATGAAACGTTGAAGTGAACTATCTGTGGGTGGTAATGTGACGTATATCAGGTATATATGTGACGTATGGCTCTTGTGGGTAGAAGGGGAATCTATTGCTTTAATAATTTATCCGGTTGACGGGAACCATTGTTCCCTACAGATATGTTTGAACTGTGAATGTGTTTTTACGCAAATGTCGGTTGTTCGCTTAAGGTTTAACGGTACTTGTGAGCGCCTGTTTTTCCAATCCCTGTCTGAGACTTTTGATGGATTTGATAGGTGAATCGGTTAAGATCATATTTAAAAGCCAGTCTGGGAGACTTTCTGCCGGATCTACATAAAACTCAAGTTCTATTTGTGAGGTGTTTGTGCCGGATGGTATAATCGTCCATTGCTGGCGGTAATCTTTTATCCGGGTTAAGTTCTTTTGAGGGGGAACGACTCCGGTAAGTGGGACGGAAATGATTATACTTACTCCGGTAGATGGGTTCAGAACCACGGTAGATTCAACGCAAAGATCCCGGTTCCTGAAAGGCCATGGCAATTTATAAACGAGATAATATTGCGTCCGTTTATTCTTTTCGTGATAAAGGATTTTGATCTGACTGAGGTTTTTATCCCACCAATCTTTCTTATTAACATCCACGAGAAAAGCCATAATTTTATCTGAAGATTCCCTGAACTCCGTCACACCTTTGAAGGATTTCAGATTTTTCCCTGATTCCTGACGGGAATATATTTTCACCCCATCCTGTTCCTTTACATATTTCCATGCCTGACTGGATAGGGTAACAGGGAAAATAAACAGGAGTAATATAATTATATGAAACCTGTATTTTGCAATATGGAATTGGAGGGCATTCATAAACTTTAAAGATATATTTGATCGACAATCTCCTATTAAAACCCCTTTCTCCTGTTCAATGTTTATCCAATTTCCAGATTTCATTGTATAAAAAAAGAGTGCCCGGTCGGACACTCTTCTAAGTACGGATATTATACAGAGTCGCTTTACTTCTTTACAAATTTGTAGATGGCTGATTTGCTGTCATTGGTCAGTTTCAGGACATAAACACCGGTGTTCAATGCTGCAATATTGATTTTATCAGAAGCTCCTGATTGGGCGATATTTCCAGCTAATACCGTATGGCCTAAAGCGTCGAATATGTGGAAAGTACCAACCTGAGCATTTTCAATAACCAGAATATCGCTGGCCGGATTCGGATAAATCGAAACTCTGTTTTCAGGCATATTAACCGCGGAAGTATTTGCCGGTAATAAAGCAATTGAAATTGTGTTTGTGTACGATGTACCGTCCGAACCGGTAACTTTGAATTTAAAGCTGGCTAATCCGTTGGTAGCCGAAGGTGTAAACCGAGCGGTGTGACCATCGGCCAGGGTAGTTGCAGTACCACAAACATTGTCACTAACTGTATAAACCGGAGATACACTGCTGAATCCGCCGCAATATTGATTCAAATTAATATCGAGAGGTACGTTATTGTTGGTCGTCGCGTGTAATTCGGCCAACCAGTTGATGTAGTGCTCGATTAATGTATATCCGTCAGATGCAACCTGCATCGCGTCGTCTGCATTTACATTCGAACCGGTTGCAATTTCCCAGTAATCGGGCATTCCGTCGTTGTCGGTATCTGTTGCTTTTACACCAGTGCGGATAATTCCGTAACCGTTGTTGGTAAGTCCGGTTTGTGCCTGAGTCGTGTAAAGACCACCTGAAGGTCCGGTAGATCCTGCTGTATATCCCGCATTTCCCAGTCCGAGAGTTTTAACCTGGTTAATAATCATAGAATCCAGTTGGCTGAGCGGTTGCGTTCCAGCTGTTGAAATGACCCCGCGGAATGCAGATGGAGCATCGACAGTCGGGATCAACGGAGTCAGCGGTGACCAGGGTGAGGTCAGGATGGTACCTGTTCCTGAATACCAGTAAGGTGTGGTTGAAGTTCCGTTTAATAGGCCATCTTCGTTATCGTCGTTCAGGTTGCCCGGATAATAGATACTTTGGTTGGCATCAATCTGGAACCAGGGAACATTACTACCCGATGCAGGACCCCACACAAAGTAGTTGTTAACGATATCGTGTTTGAAATTTGTGCTGGTATGGGTGGTGTATCCCGCCTCGTTGTTGTAATGAACGTTATTGATAAACTGGTCGTTGATTTTTGACAACGGATTGCGGTTATGCGAGTTGGCAAAGAGGTTGCGGTAGAAAGTCCACTGTCCGTTTACCGATTCGCAGTGTGCACCAAACTGCTGTCCGGTCGGGTTAGCATCGATACAGCTTTGCAAGGTAATTCCTGTTACCGGATAGACGGTGTAGTTGTCACTCACTCCGTCGATATTATTCCAGGGGGCAAATTCAAATGTACAGTGATCCATAATCACATTTCGGGCAAGATATAAGCTCAATGCGTCGTCACCGGTGCTGGCCGTTTCACTTCCCGGCACAATGCGGACGTGACGACAAATGATGTTTTGCTGGTTGGCAAACGAAATCTCGCCACCACGGAATCCGATACCTTCACCCGGTGCGGTTTGTCCGGCGATGGTCAGGTTACTTTTACAGGAAACGGCAGTCAGGAGATTGATATAACCGCTAACGTCAAATACAATGATACGGTTGGATGCACTTACGGCATCGCGGAATGAACCGGGACCGCTGTCATCGAGATTGGTGACGTGATAAACAGAACCTTTACGACCACCTGTAGCGTGAGAGCCATATCCCACTGCTCCCGGGAATGAAGGCAAAGCGTCAGAGGTCGCCGAAGAGATGATTTTACCTGTTACGGCTGCTGAGGTTATAGCCCCGTCTGTAGAGGTTGCCGAATAGCTGAATGTTCCGGTCAAATAAGGCATTCCGGTAATGGTGATGGTTTTTGCTGTTGTATTGGTTGAAACCGTGATTCCCGCAGGAGGAGTTGATGACGAAGACGTGCCGCTCCAGGTCAATGATGCAGAGGTTGCCGAACCGCCATAGGTCAATACCACATTGGTCATTCCAATACAGAATGGAACTGTTTGATTGGTTGTAGCAGCATCGGAGGTGAGGGATATTGTCGGTGGAGGAACAACGGTCAGAGTGCCGGTCAGAGCTGTACTTACCTGTGTGCTGTCGTTGGAGGTAATGCTCCAACCGTAGGTTCCGGATGTATTAGGTGTGCCTGAAATAGTCATAATTTCATTCAGGGAATCTTTGGTTACAATGATTCCGTCCGGAGCCGTTGTTGATGATGTGGTTCCGGTCCAACTGACTTTGGCATCAAACGCCGAGCCTCCCCAGGTGTATTGAGCCGCAGTCATAGCACTGCCGGCAGTCACTTTCTGAGAATTGGTTCCTGATACAGAGGTAAGTGTAAGCAAAGGAACAGCAGCGCTGACTACCCTGATGCTTCCTGTTAATGCACTACTGGTAAGTGAGCCATTGGTACTCGTAATACTAAAACTATAGGTTCCCAATACAGTTGGCGTTCCGGAAATTGTAACGGTTTTAGCATTGACATCAGTAGTCACAGATATACCGGAGGGAGGGGTGTTAGCATCTGCTGTTCCTGTCCAGGTAACAGCGGCTGAGGTTGCGTTGCCTCCCCAGGTATAAACGATATTTGTCAGCGACTCATTAAGTAACGTAGCAATGGTCTGGTGATTGGTTCCAACCGCAGATGTCAGGTCAATGGCAGGGCGTTTGGTCAATAAGGCGTCGTATATGTACAGGTTACAGCTGGAGTTACTACCGGTCGAACAAACAAGCTTAATCTTCACATTAGTATTGCCGGTGTAAGAGAAAACGTTTTTGTGAATAAGCTTCAGGTCGGTAAATGAAGCTGTACCCAATTGAGTCCAGGTAGTTCCGCCATCGCTGCTGGTCATTAGTTTGTATGACTGTGTATTTCCGGTATTGGCGCCACAGGCCCAGATGGTAATGTCGGTTGGTCCCTGTACTCCAGGCAAAATAATGTAACCGCCCGAAGCAGAACCTGTCCCGGTTGTCAGGAAACTGAAAGCACCGGCAGTTGCCCCGTCGTCGTTGGCACTGGCCGATACGTAGGTCGTCGCACTGCTTCCGTACTGAGACGCGCTTTGTGAAATGTTCATATTGATGCGTTGGCCGTTGGGACCTGCGCCAAATATGATTCCGTTTACCGTCTTCTCTTTGTTGGCATTGGAGCTTGATGCAGTAAAAACGTCTCCGGTGGTAAATGCCGCCGGCTTGTTTTTAAAGTCAACATAATAGACAGTGTCAGTGGATACCGCTTCAGTTGAAGCCTGTGATTTTTGGAGCGTTCCCAACGCATGCAGCGGGGAAAAATTCACCAATAGGGATAGAAAAATAATAGGTGAGAATTTCTTTTTCATGGTAATAATAGGTTAGTAAATTAAGGAACTTTAAAATTCGCAATTTTACTACTGACCGAAAATTACCAATTTGATTTTTTGCCTGTTCTTTTTGATACAAATGTGCTGATCTGTGCTGTGCTGAGGTATAATGACTCAGTTTTGTCATTATCCGTTTAGTTTTTGGCTGATTTTTTTTGATAAACGCTCCATAAATTCCTCGTAACTCAGGTCCAGTTCCGATTCGTCAAATCCGTATTGGATAAATGTCGAGTAATGTTCGATATCCAACCGGAAATCCATATGTTCGCACGCCAGGTACATGGCATAGATGATCAGGCTGTCAGGCTCAAGTCGGTCTGCCACGTCAAAATGCTTTAGCAATACCGATTGGAGCATATCTACAAATTCGATCTTCCGCATCTCTTTAAAGGATATTTGCGGTGCATCTTCCTCAAAGCATTGTTTCAGTATCTCTTTTTGTTCCTCTGTAATCCAGGGTTTATCATCGAAGAAAGAATCATCGTGGAAATTTTGCCTTTGGGGTTTGGCGTAATTCATTTTGTACTTGTCAAAATCGGGATATTTTTCACGCAAATCAACTCCGCAGCGCTGGTCATATAGAAGTTCGAAGAGATTTAAAAGGAAACGGTGTCCCACAAAGTTGAGAATCCGTTCAATCCGCTCCACGACAAGCGGACGCTCTTCTTCCATCACTTCGGGGTAATGCCGGCGGGTGATTTCGCGGACCGGCTTCCATAATTCCCGCATCACTTTCTTATAGATACCGGTGTAAAAGCTGTAGAGTTCGTATTCCGGTTCCTGTCCAAAGCGGAATGGTACAGGCAATAAAAAGAAATTGATATCCATCCATTCTTCAAATTCGCTCCGGATGTCTTGTTCTTCTTCGTTGTCAAACATATTCCTTTGTATTATGTGATTCTAACATTGTAACAAAAATAAAATTCAACCGGTTTCGGATACCGGTTGGGTTAATTAGATTTCAGATAAAAATTCAATAGATGGAAAATGTTATTTCGTTCAGTGAAATCCGGTCAATGCATATTACAGACACTTTTTATCCAACCTGTAATAAGGCTTAGGGCAGTAGGAGAAATGGTTTGTTCTATTTGCGGGTATTCGTTTGGAGAGCCTGTTTTACACTCCTGTAAAAGATGGTTCAGGCCGGGAAGCTCTTTAACGGTATATTTTTTCTTTCCTCCCTGTTTCAATGCTTTTTCGATTGCCGGGATATTTATATCAGCCGGAACCTGAAGATCTTTACTCCCGATGATTGCCAAAACCGGACAATGCACTTTGGTAAGAGTAGGAGCCGGATCATAACGGAGAAAGTTCAACATCCAGGGATTGGTTATTTGTTTCAACTGAATATCAATGATATCGTTGATGTTGCTTCCCGGAGGAATTTTCGATTCAGGTAATTCTTTTGACTTTTGAAGCAAATAGGCGGCAATCCGGGCTTTCAACGTATCTGTATTTGAGATGTCATGGATCATCTTAAAGATATGACTGTTGAGATCTTTGGTCGTGTTGAGATCTTCTTCTTTAGCACCGTTTACCCGGCCGATCAGTTCTTGTTGGCGCAGTAAGATTTCACTTCCCGGAGCACCTGTGCCGGCAATCATAACGATATAGCTGACATCTTTGTTATGAGAAGCCACCAACGGTGCGATGATGCCACCTTCACTGTGACCGATCAGTCCTATTTTCTTCGGATTAATTTCCTTACGGGTTTTGAGATAGGCAATGGCTGATTCTACATCGGTGACAAAATCATTTGTGGTTGCCCTGGAAAAATCGCCTTTCGAATCGTAGCAGCCACGGTCATCAAACCGGAGAACGGCAATTCCGTTTCGGGTCAGATAATCGGCCAGTACCAGAAATGGTTTATGTCCCATGATCTCTTCGTCCCGGTTCTGTGGCCCGCTTCCGGAAATCAGGACTACCACCGGAAAGTTTTTCCCATTGGCAGGGTAGGTAAACGTACCGGCAAGAGTGAATTTCTCTGTTGTATGGGTGAATGTTATATTTTCCGATTTATAGGGAAAGGGTGGGGTGGGCTCCTGTGGTCGTTTTGGTTTATCACTCACAGAAGCTTTCCGGCTTAGCCCTAGAGGAAATGAAATACCCATTTGGGTGAATGTCCCGGCAATGGAGTCGCTGTTTATAACCTGACCGGAATAGTTGATTTTGGCCGCATCATAGAGCAGTGTCAATGTTTTGTTATCATAAGTTGCAGATGTCATCGGGATTCCTTTGGCTCCCTGATCCGGACTATCCATGGTTGCGGAGTAGCCTTTATCAGTTTTTAAAATATGAAACACAACTCTCAGCTTCATGCCATTGATGTTTAAGGTCCCGTTCCAGTCACCGGTAACTTCCTTTGCTGATACATTGCAGAGTGCAATGAATAGAGCAGCAAATGCCAATATCTTTTTCATAGTTTCCAAGTTAGTTTTCATTTCTATAAGAAGGATAGATTTTAATTGTCATGTGTATGATTACACTTCGTTTTTTCCGGACGAGTCTGGCATAGACAGGTTTTTGTTTTAAGCAAAAGTAGCAGGATTTTTAATAGAGTAAGCACAAACTAGAATTTATCTGATTCTATTCCTGTGGATTATGGATAAGATTCACAAGCTTTCATCCTCTTTTCAATCTCATAAATACAAAGACCGGGATGCCGCTAAGCATCAGTAGGAATCCATACATCGCCATGGTTGCGCCTGCCGAATAAGTGGCGTAAATGCAGTAAAGAAAAGCCAGCAAGGGAATGATGGAGCGGCGGAAGACTCTTTTCAGGGACTTTTCGTCCTTGTTATCAAGTAATATCATTGCTGCAGCCGAGAAGCTGTAGGCTGGCATAAAGGTGAGAGTGGCCAGTAAAATAAGAAAGTCAAATGCCTCGGTAAGAGATTGAACATAATTCAGACTGAGTAGAAGGTTGGTTAATATGCCTGATATGATCAGGGAAACGTTTGGTGTGGCAAAGCGGGGATGTACCCTGGCGAAGAAAGGGGGAAACAGTTTCTCTTCCCCTGCGGCAAAGGCTGTACGGGCTGTCGTCAGCACCCAACCCGAGATGGTGCCGCTTGCCGCAATGATTACTCCCAGAGCGACAAACCAACCTCCCCATCGGGCTCCGGTGATATGGTTGATAATATCGGACATCGGGGCTGCTGCGTGAGCCAGTTTTTCCTGTGGCAAACTTCCCATAGTTGCCACTGCGGTCAAAATATACAATACCGCAGTTATCGAAAATCCGATAATGGTGCTTCGTTGTACATTGCGGTTGGGATTTTTGATTTCGCCTCCGGTTAGCGAGGCGCTTTCAAGTCCGATATAGGCCCATAAGGTGATGGCAACGGCTACCGGGATTGTCCCGAATCCCTGGTGCTCGGGATTGGCTACTGTATTCAGGTTGTCGGAATCAAATCCCCGGAAGGCAATAACCATGATAATCAGCAGGGTTATCACCTTCGACAGCGTTGTGATTATACTTACGACTCCGGCCTCTTTTACCCCCTTGATATTGATCAGCGTGAAAAACCAAAGAATGGCTGATGAAAAAAGAAATGCCAATAGCCCATTTTCTTTCAGAATAGGAAAGAATACGGTTGAATACCTGACTATGGCGGTGATGATGGCTGCATTTCCAACCCACATTCCAATCCAGAAGGTCCATGCAATAAGGAAAGAGGCAAATTCTCCGAATGCCATCCGGGTATAAACGACTGGGCCTCCGGTACAGGGATTCAGGACTCCGAGCCGGGCAAATACCAGGGCCACACAAAGCGAGCCGATGGAAGTGATAGCCCAGGCAATCAGCGAGGCGGTCGGATTTGAACCTGCTGCCAGGGATTGTGGTGAGGTGAAGATACCCGAACCAATCATATTGCCGATAACAATAGCTGTTGCCGGCCAGAGACCTAATGCCCGCCTGAGTTTTCCATTACCATTTGAGATTGATTTGTCTTGCATATACCTGATGGTTTTCTACTATAACAAATAAACCGACATGAAAAGCGGCTCCAGTGATTACTGAAACCGCTTAATATCAAGGTTACGACAATATAATCCTGTCAATAACTTATCCAGCCAAAGCATCCGCCACCACTTTAGCCAACGGTGTGGTCGCTCTTCCAATCAGTTTGGAGAGTTGATGACCTGCATCAAACAAATCGTCTTTTGAGGCACTGGTATCCCAGCTTGCAATGGCTGCGGCGAAACCTTCCGGAATACCAAAACTCTTCAATATGTTTGCATACTCACTCTCTGGCAGGTTTTTGTAAGGAATATCTTTTCCGGTCTGCCGGGAAATCTCGGCAGCCAAATCATTCAAAGTATAATATTCGTCACCCGCCAATTCATAAACTTTACCCTGATGGCCCTCACTGGTCAGGACAACAGCTGCAGCTTCAGCATAATCAGCCCGTGCCGAAGAAGCTATCTTTCCTTCACCCGCGCTTCCGATAAATGCACCTCCGGCAATGGCTCCCTGTACCGAACCGGTGTAGTTCTCTGTGTACCATCCGTTGCGCAGCAGTGTGTAGGGGATACCGGATGCTTTCAATGCCTCTTCGGTGGCCAGGTGCTCACCCGCCAGACTGAGTGAAGATTTATCGGCATGCAGCAAGCTGGTGTAAACAATCCATTTGATACCGGCTTCTTTGGCGGCGTTGATTACGTTGGCATGTTGGGGGGCGCGTTGTCCGATTTCGTTACCTGAGATAAGTAATAATGCGTCAATTCCCTGAAGCGATGTTGCCAGTCCCTCCGCTTTGTTGTAGTCAAATTCACGGGCTTCCACACCCAAATCAGCGGCCTTTTGTGGTGTGCGTACCAAGGCTACAATACTCTCTGCTAAAATTCTTTCTTTCAGTTTGGCTACTACGATGCGACCCAATTGGCCGGTCGCTCCTGTTACTCCGATTTTCATTTTGATTTTCCTTTCTTGTTTGAGGATTTAGAACTAAGTATTTTCAAAGGCTTATTTTTATAAAACCAATATCAGGTTGATTTTGATGGCATTATAGCCGTTAAATAAACATATCATTCGTTGTCTGATGAAACTGATACGGTGTTTATTACTACCTTTGTTACGCAAAGTAACTAATAATAGTTTTAGATTGTAACAGGTTACTTTCTGGTAACAGGAATAAAAGTAGTAACGTAATAGTAACCATTATGGCGAATTTTAATAGCACCACAAATTGTCCCATTACTGCCACACTTGAATTGATTGGAGGTAGGTGGAAAACGATTATTCTCTATTGTCTCTCTCCGGGGACGAAACGTTTCGGAGAAATAGCGGTTCGTATTCCCAATATCTCCCGAAAGGTGCTGACCGAGCAACTGAAAGAGTTGGAAAGTGATGGCCTGATAATCCGTCAGGAGTTTAAGGAGATTCCTCCGCGTGTGGAATATACGTTGACAGACCTGGGGAAAAGCCTATCTTCGGTTTTCCGTGAACTGGAAACGTGGGGTACTGAAAATATTCTGGCTAAAAGACAAGAGAATAATTAATCAAAAAAGCCGTCTCAAGACATGTTGAGGCGGCTTTTTGATATGAATGCTATCCTTGATATTCTGTTTAAATCAGAAATTCATCAAATCCCACATACTTCTTCTTTCGAAGTATTCAATAGTACTATTGACAAATTCCATAATGGCATTTTTCGGATTAGGCTTTGATATAATCGAATAAAGCTCTTCAAGGGACTTTTTCTGTTTTTTATGGGCTCCGACCATGTTGCTGATTTCACGACGGGCGCTCGCCTCGTGGTAATGAGCAAAATGCCTGATGTTGCTAAATCGTGGATGGTGGTAAAGCGCATTCCGTTCCCTTTCCAGTTCCGCCACCTGCTCCCTGAGCGATGTGATATAGAGTTTCAGCTTTTCGTCCGGCATATTGGCCAAATGGTCGCTTTCTGCAGTTACCCACTCCATCTCCAGTTGCAGCAAAGCCGGTAAGTCTTTTTCGTTATAGGCAATGGTCACCTTTTTCATCAGTTCTTCCTTGCGCAGTTTTTCGGTCGGGTCGGTCTCTGTGTCGGGGTGCAGGGCTTTCGCCAGTGAGATATAGATGTTGCGGAGGCTTTTCAGCTTCATCGTTTCCGCCTCTTTCAGCTTCAACTCCTTCTCCAACTGCTTTTTGGTCTTCGTTTTGTTTGCGTTTTGGTGTTTCTCTTCCTTTGTTTTTTTGTCTAGCTCCTCCTTAATCTTTTGCTGCATCCGGGCAAACGCTTCCGGAGAATCATCCATGTCCGACAGGTCAAGGTCAATACCCATCTGCTCGCGCAGCATATCCTCCATCATCATTCTCATCTCAGTCTCCTGTAGTTCTTTCTCCTCGGAAAAAGAAGTTTCAGACCATTGGTCGTAGAGCGCTTCCGTCTCTTCATCAGGTTCGATGCTGGTGAAGGCTTCGTTGAGCAAATAGACGATA
This sequence comes from Parabacteroides sp. FAFU027, assembly GCF_022808675.1. Taxonomy (NCBI): domain Bacteria; kingdom Pseudomonadati; phylum Bacteroidota; class Bacteroidia; order Bacteroidales; family Tannerellaceae; genus Parabacteroides; species Parabacteroides sp. FAFU027. The sequence continues at coordinate 617,173 of NZ_JAKZKV010000001.1, read as the reverse complement.
ACCTGCCCCAGATTTTCTAGTTGTCGCTTGCCATATTTAATTGACCTCGATGAATAAGAAAGTTTCTTCGCCAGTTTTATCTGTTTTTCAGCAATGGCTATTTCAAGTGAGGGAATTTTTTCGGAATAGAGACCGAGTATCAGCTCCAGTTTTTCCGATTCGATGGCAATCTCTTTTTGCAGATTTTCAATCCGTTTCGTCAGACGGTTGAAGGTCTGCTGTTGCTTGCTGAGCGGTTTATCTTTAGATGGGACTATTTTAATGGATTGCTTTATCTCCGGTTGAGGTTGAGGCAGCGTACCCATTTCATCGTCGTCAAAGAGTGTATTCATTGGATTGGGGAATATTGTTACTGAGTACAAAAGTAGGAATATATCCGGCGTTTGAAAAATAGACTGTCATTCAGTCTGGAATAATTTACTAGATTCCGAGTTGACATATTGTCATGAATTTCTCCTGTTTTCATTGCAGACAACTACGCTCTTCCTCTACAGCAACTCCACAGCAACTCCACATATGCTCCACAGTTGTCCACATCCGGGTGGTTTGATGAAAAAGCCGCAATGTTGCATTTTTTCTGTCAGAATGATAACGGAGGGGGAGAGGCAATAGTCGGCGGTGTGTGAGCGGCTATGTTTTAGCAGAACCTAAAAAACGGGAGTGAATTATCAGGAGAGGCCGCACATCAAGGTGAGCCGAAGAACCCGACAGCGTGCTTGCTCCTGTCAGCGTTATAATAAAAAAGGCATTCGACAGATAACACCGTTCCGGTAATTTACCGGATAGTATTTATCTGGCAGGGGGATTAACTTGTAGAAATTGCCCTGCCTCTGTTCATCCTCCGGTGATGCTCTAGGGACACTATAGGGATGCTCTAAGGATTCTATAGTGTCAGTAGTTGATGTATGGTTTTATATTGAAATGGTTTTGGTTTGTTTACTTTCGGATTGTTGTGTATTGGGCTGGTAATATTGCATATTAATAATGGAAATCTCTTGTATATCAGGTTGTATTTACCAGTGAAGTTTCCTAAAAGTATTTATATTTATTGGGGGTAAAGGTTTCACGTACTGATCTTCTCATTGACAAAAGGAAATGCCGTTGCCCCTCGTTAGCGAGGGTTTTGCGAAAGTCTAACCCGTATCAGAGGATGTTGTAGTTCTTTTCTTTGCTGCACACGTTTTGACATTTTGCTATTCACCAAACCACAAAATACTCCCTGTTTTGTACCGCTGATGCTCCACGTATGCTCCACGTATGCTCCACGTATGGTCCACGTATCGGGTAAAAACCGGATATTGGGGTATTTGCTTACCTTTTTTGAGTGAATGGTTTGTTTTTTCTGTCAAAGTGATAGTGGCGATTTTGTGATTGGGTGGGGCGATTTGCTTTGTCTGGTCTCACAGGCGATCAGGTTATTTCCGGTTAAAATCTTATACAGCAAGGGTCAGAAAGAATCGCTCTTTCTGACCTTTGTTATTTTATGCTGCTGGTATTACTGTCAGTAACTTACTGACGAATAAGCACTCGTGGTATCGCGTTGAACAGAGATATTCTGAGCAGATTGAATCCCCTTTAAATCGGAGTGATTAATCACTTTTCCGGCGAGGTTTTGGATATGGCAGTCTAAGTTTACATGCGCTCTGTCAATTGATACATTCAGATTTCTCAAATTCACATTCTTAACCTCAATATTAGCATCCTCACAAATGCTCAAGTCAATATCAAAGGGCTTCTCTTCAATTTCTTCATTGCTGTAAGTTGCAGTTCCGCCCGTCATTCGTAGTTTTATTAATTGTGGTGCGAACTTATAAACACCAAACCACCATTGATGTTTGCCAATTACAGTCGTTATATTATCACATTTTACAAATGTGCGAAGTCCACCGTAAACGTACAACGTATCATTGATTACTTCGTACATCTTAGCAGGAACTGCTTTCCCCTTTATATATTCAATCTTGATTGAAGTACTATCCGAGCGAACGATGTTTACGTCTGACCCTTTTTCTGCAACAATTACTTTGAAATTTTCTGGTAACGGATACTCTTTGAAGCTAATTTTAGCGATCTCTTCGGTATTATGTCTTATGGCGTCAGCAAATAAAAAGAGCATACTCCCTGACAGGAAAAATGCAAATGCGATAATTATTTTCAGGCTTGTTTTCATTGTTTCTTGTTTTCATTAATGGCTAATAATAAATCATTTAAATCATCTGCCGTGAGTTTTAGCAGCCTTATCTTTTGGATAAGCATTGGCAGGTCATTCGTGTAGAATTCCTGTTTCTCGGATGTGCGGATGAGCTCGATGGCATTGTCGGCTACAAAAAAACCGATTCCACGCTTATTCACAATGATGCCGTTGTCTTCGAGCATGGCATACGTTCGCAGCAGTGTGTTGCGGTTGACTTCAAACTCCACCGCCAGATCGCGCACTGAAGGTACACGTTCGCCGGGAGCCAGCTTGCCTTCCAGTATTTGGTGGCAAAGGTTATCGGCTATTTGCTGGAAAATACCCTTTGCCGATTTAAAATCTATGCTCATACCTGTTTTTCTTTAAGCTTGAAATATCCCATTGGAAGCAGGAATAATGGTGATACGAAACCAATCACACAAAGCCATATTTCAACATTGCTTAAAATATTCCAGGCAGTATAATCTTGTAGATGTACTTCAAATCCTTCTGTATTCGGATAAAATATGTGCGAATAAATAACCATAAACAAGAATAATATGAAAAATAGAGCCGCAAACGAGATGATGCTTTTTACCAATCCGAGTTTCTTAAAATACAATCTTACTGAGAATAAATATAAACCTACAGATATAACAAGCATACTAATACCCCATGTCCCAATAGCCGGATAATGAACAACTTTCATATTTGGGTAACGAGTTGTTTCTTGCATGAAAATCATGCCGTAATTAAATTTCTGGATGACCAGCTCTGCATTAGCATAATGAAGGTTGGTTTTCACATCCACCATTTGCATTACCGATATGGAGCGTGCCAATTGTGCATCTATCCAAAACAAAACGAGGAAGAGACCTCCTCCGCAAATAAAGCGGATAAAAATCTGGCTGCAAAATTTCTCAAAGGTAGAAGACGGGATGAGTAAGTAATTAGTAGTCCTGACCTTTGATCCGAAATCGGGAAACGAACTGCCAACCAATACCCCCAATGCCAATAACGAAGCTATGAAAATGCCCAGGTATTTGTTAGAACCAAAAGTATTCCAGTCTTGTATATCGCCATAGACAATTTTTGGCATATTGCCATAGAGCACAACAAAACCCATTATAAATGCCCCCACAATGATTAGGGTATATTTCTTGTAATTGATTAACAGGTCACTTCTCAGAAGAAGGCAAAAACGTTGTAAGCTGAAAAATTGATTTGTTTTCATATATTGTTACGACTTGATTTTCTGGTTAATAATAGCATTAAACAACAATTCCAGATCAATATTCGACTCCTTGCCATCAATAGCCGGAATAATGATTTTTTGTCCCATTGGGCATCGCTCGTGGTGAATGATTCTATCGATTCCATTCAGACTTGGCACTATGTCAAAATATACTTTTCCGGTTATGTCCTGAATATTTTCGCGGTAAATAATCTCTCCATCTTCAATCACAACGACCTTGTCGATTACAGTGTCAATGTCTTTCACCTGATGGGTGGAGATAATTACTAATTGATCGTCGGTAACCGAACTCACCATAATCTTCCGAAACTGGCTTTTGGACGGAATGTCAAGTCCATTGGTCGGTTCGTCTAATACCAGCATTTTACAATTGGTGGAAAGAGCAAACGCAATCAGGAATTTCTTGCGTTGTCCGTGTGAAAGCCTGTTTAGGTTTGCGGTGGGCTTCAATTCGAATTCAGAAAAAATGTTTTGCAGCTTTTGATGATCGAAGTCGGGATACAGAGGACTGAACGCTTTCACATATGTGTTTATACTTATGTGCGGAAATGCGAATTCCTCCGGCACCATGTAAACATCTGCCAGAAAGGACGGCTTCCGGTCGAACGGCACATAGCCATTGACCGATATTTTACCTTCCTGCGGCATGATAAGTCCAGCCAACAGATGTAGTAAGGTCGATTTGCCCGCACCGTTTTTACCGAGCAGCCCAACAATACTTCCGCTTTCTAATTCCAACGAAAAATCCTTGAATAGCGGCGATTTCTTTTTGTAATGAAATGATAAGTTTTGAATGTTAATCATGGCATAATAATTTAGTGACCTATGTTGCTATGCCACAAAGAAACGGACAATATTTTAATTGACAAAGAAAAATGCAACTTTTTTGAAAAAAAAATCGATGCGATCATATTTTGCTCAGATACAGGTATATAAGGGGTGTTGCTGTAGCGAATCGTCCCTGGTAGAAATCGATATTGGGAAGGTTGGGAGGGAGAGGTCATCGGGTATTTTACACCTTTTTTTATAGCCGGGAGAGTCGGTGTGATCTGATAATTCCGGGGAGAAAGCATTACCTTTGTGCCTTTAAAAACTCCCGCTTGAAAAAGAAACACATCAACATACCCGTATTTATACCGGAGCTGGCTTGCCCCAACCGCTGTGTCTTTTGCAATCAGCAGAAGATCTCGGGGCAAATGACTGTGCCTGACATACCGGAGGTGGACAGGATTATCCGCACTTATCTCTCTACAGCTACGGACAATACTGTGGTGAATATTGCTTTCTTCGGCGGTAACTTCACCGGGATTCCTCTTCCAGAGCAGAAGGTGTACTTAGACCTTGCCGCCGGGTATATACGCCAAAAGAGGGTGCATGGCATCCGCTTGTCCACCCGTCCGGATTATATCACCCCTGAGACGGTTGGCCTTTTGCGGGATTATCCCATCTCGGAGGTGGAGCTGGGTGTGCAATCGACCGATGATGAGGTACTCAAGGCCTCGGGGCGTGGGCATACCAAAGAAGATGTCTATCGGGCTGTTGAACTATTGAAAACGGCGGGGATTCCTTACGGATTGCAAATGATGCTGGGATTGCCGGGCGATACCCATGAAAAAGCATTGCATACGGCCCGTGAGATTGTTGCATTGGGGGCCGTTTCCACCCGCATCTATCCTTGCCTGGTGATCCCGGATACAGCATTGGCGACATTGTACGGGCAGGGTAAATATCACCCGCTTACGCTGGATGAGGCAATCAGCTGGGGGGAAGAGGTGTTGCGCTATTTTATCAGTCAGGATGTGCGTGTGCTGCGCGTCGGCTTACACGCTTCTGATGATTTGCGTTCCGGTACAAATATCCTTGCCGGTCCGTTCCATCCGGCCATGAAGGAGATGATGCTTTCGGCTATCTGGGCAGACGAATTAGCTGAAGTATCGGTTGAAAATAAGGCAAGGCGGATTCTGATAGAAGTACCATCCGGACAGGTCAATTATGCAGCCGGATTTAAGGGGATAAATAAAAGGAAGTTGCTGGAGTCGTATCGTGAAGTGAAACTGGTGGAGAATGATTCCCTGAAAAAACTTCAATATCGGGTAAGTGAACTCTAAACCTAACAGGTTTTTAAAACCTGTTAGGTTTGAGGTATATAAGTGTTTTGCCGGGATGTTAGTTAGCGTAAATAGATCCCACTGCTATGAAAACTCTCCATAAAAGCTTCCTGCATTTTCATTTTTACTTCTTGTAAATCATTTTCGATAAAGAAATTCCATCCCACCCATTTTAGTTTTCTGCCCGGGTAACGTTTGATGGTATCGGCATGAAAGGATGGGAATCCGTTCTGCTCAAGCTGTTCTCCCATGATTTTTCCAAATATAAAATCAAGCAGCTCTTTGTGTTGGGCGGCTTTCCCTCTTTTCACCAGTATCTGCACCGGACTGACAATGGCTCCGTCCTTAGGCCAAACTGTCGTAAAGTTGACGTTTCTTACTTTGCAGGCAAATGAATAGGGCATGACATAAACCGCTACGTCATTCTCCTTTTTGGTGTTGATTTCGCGTACCATCTCGGCCGGATGCATTCCCTTAAGTGTGTTTTTACCCAATACGCGAAGGGCTTCGTCACCGTATTCTTTGTAAAAAGGATAGAGAACCGCGTTGCAAAAGAAATCTTTATCTCCACGAAGTACCAGTTTCTTCTCCAGTTTTTTATCAAGAATTTCGTACCATTCCTGGGGTTTGGCTGAGGTTGAATAGTGTTTCTGATTGATCACCATCACCAGCATATTGGAAGAAATCATCTTCATCGCCCCTTGGGGATGGTCGGGGTTCATATCGGAGAAATAGTCGTATACCGGATAATTCAGTCGGTCGAAACCCTCATGTAGCAGGAATTTGTACATGAAATCACGGTAGTATAGATTGTTGATGTCGGAGGTGATCAGGATATCGGGTAACTCTTCCGTTGAACCTATGTGGTCGAGGTAGCTGTAAAACTGTTTCTCAAAATTGAGGTTTCCGTCGATCACCACCTGTTCGTCATCATCGGCATATTGCGGAAACTTTTCGAAGAACGCCTCCTTGAAGGCATTGCGCATGCCGCAGGGGAGGAGAGCCACCATGAAAGGTTTTCCATTATCCGTAGCTGCATTTTCTTCCATCCGGGCTATCTTACGGGCTATGGAGAGTTTTTCCGGGCTTACGCCGAAGCTTCTCAGGCAGGTAGCTGTCGTGAAAATACGGGATGAGAGATCATCTGTCGGGATTTGAACCGGGATATCGATTTCGGATAAAAGCTCTTCCCATATTTCCGGCTGGTTATTGGCGGCAGTATATAGCGTGTTCATAATGATTGCATTTGTGGTTCCTGTAAAAGTGTATTATGATTTGAATCTTTCATCGGCCCGCAGTTGTTCAAGCGGAAGGTTTTTATTTTTCTCCAACCAGCCGATAGTTACATCCTGACGGTTATCGTAGCGGGGATAAAAAGGCTTGATGTCTATCAGTGGAGTGCCATTAAGCATATCGGGTTGTTCTATGTGCAGAATGTTACCATCTATTTTCATCAGTTTGACCGTAGAGATTCCGATTGCATTGGGGCGTTTGGGCGCTTTGCAGGAAAAGATGCCGTGAGGCTGATCGTCCATGAAGGGGATTACTTCCAGTTCGTAACTTTCAATTTTGTGAAAACGGTACACCAGTGTAATGTGTGAGAATCCTTCCAGATCCTTCAGTCCGGGTGCGAATTCGGAAAAGACCTCTACCAGCCCGAATACGCCCTCGGCGGCAATAGGTTGTATCGGCATGTTTCTCACATCGTCAAACGGTGTGTGAATAATCCCGATAGGTTTGATAATGATTTCGTCCATAGTTTTTGTTGATTTGTGGTTTGTCCTATTCTTTAATCACGGGAATTTCTGCAGATGAGATGGCGGACTTTTACTCGTTGTCCCTTTTGATGAATAACGAATTCAGAAATCTCTCCCGAATTTCCCATTTATCATATTATAAAAACTGTGCCAAACTGGTAGGTTGCACATATTTAGATGATTACATAGGGCTGTGAATTGTGCGGGATTACATTCCTGTAAAATCCGGGGCGTTCTTTTCTACCTAAATGTGAGATTGGGGGTGACTTGTCTTTTAGAGATTCACAAGAATTATTATTTCCTGACGAAAGGAAGTTCTCATTTTCGTTTATTTTTGTCGTATAGAATTCAGAGATAGTACTATAATCAGTAAATCAGACCGAATGAAGCGTATATATAGGCGAATATTAAGTGCAATACTGTTTGTGAATATGGCAATTCCGGCTGTTGAGGCCTGTACAAACCTTATCGTGGGGAAAGGTGCGTCAACGGATGGTTCTACATTGGTTACCTATGCGGCAGATTCTCATGTGTTATATGGTGAATTATACCACTGGCCGGCTGCGACTCATTCGCCCGGTGAGATGCTTGATGTCAGAGAATGGGATACGAATCATCTTCTCGGGCAGATTCCCCAGACTGAGCGAACATACAATGTAGTCGGGAATATGAATGAATGCCAACTAACCATTGGCGAAACGACATTCGGTGGCCGTGAAGGGCTTGTGGACACAACTGCTGTTATGGATTATGGCAGCCTGATTTACATTACACTCCAACGTGCCCGTACAGCACGGGAAGCCATCGGGACCATGACCTTATTAGTTCAGAAATACGGTTACCGCAGTGAAGGCGAGTCTTTCACCATTGCCGACCCGAATGAGGTCTGGATTATGGAAATGATAGGAAAGGGGCTACGCAATAAAGGTGCGGTTTGGGTAGCCGTCCGTATTCCGGATGACTGCATCTCGGCCCATGCCAACCATGCCCGTATCCATACTTTTCCACTTGAAGATCCCGATAACTGCATCTATTCCCCCGATGTGATATCATTTGCCCGCCAAAAAGGTTATTTCTCTGGCCTGAATACGGATTTCAGCTTTGCCGATGCCTATGCCCCGGCTGATTTTGAAGCAATACGCAGTTGTGATGCCCGTGTATGGAGCTTCTACAATATGTTTAGCTCCGGAATGGATAAATATTTGCCCTACCTATATGGCAAATCGAAAGAACCTCTTCCTCTTTACATAAAGCCGGATAGAAAGATCTCTCCCCAAAACATGATGAATGCGATGCGCGACCACTTTGAGGGTACGCCTTTCGATATGACCAAAGATATTGGTGCGGGACCGTTTGCCTGTCCATACCGCTGGCGTCCGCTGACCTTTAAAGTGGACAGTATTGAGTATATCAATGAGCGGGCGATTGCTACTCAGCAGACCGGATTCTCGTTCGTCGCACAGATGCGCAACTATCTGCCTAATCCGATAGGAGGAGTGCTTTGGTTTGGGGTGGATGATGCCGCAACTTCGGTTTATATCCCGATGTATTGTTCCATAACAGAAGTTCCCGAATGTTTTAAAGTGGGAAATGGCGATTTGCTGACTTTCTCCTGGACATCGGCTTTCTGGATCAATAACTGGGTAGCTAATATGGCCTATTCGAAATACAATTATATGTCAGCTGATATCAGGTTGGTGCAGAAAAAACTTGAAGATGAATTCAAAGCCTCTCAGCCTGTCATTGAAAAATCAGCCATCGACCTTTATTCCCAGAGTCCTGAAAAGGTTGCAAAACTGTTGAATGATTACAGTATCACCAAAGCGCAATCGACTTTAGAGAGCTGGAAAAAACTGGGTGAATATCTAATGGTAAAATACATTGACGGTAATATCAAGCGGGAAAAAGATGGCAAATTCCAACGAACCAATGACGGTGTTTCAGCCAAACCACTCCAGCCGGGGTATTCTAAAGAATTTTACAAATCAATTGTGAAAGATACGGGTGACCGACTTAAGGTTTCGTTTTAATTTCTATCTTTGCCGATTCAATTGTGTCGTTTTGACACTTGTAGGATAAAGACTATACACAAATTGATACACACATAATGGAACAAGAATCTCTATTGAAAGAAGTAACTGCCAAAGCTAAAATCTGGTTAGGCGAAGAGTATGACGCCGAAACCCGTGCGGAAGTACAAAGAATGCTCGATGCAGAAGACAAAACCGAACTCATCGAATGTTTCTATAAAGACCTTGAATTCGGTACCGGTGGTCTGCGCGGAATCATGGGCGTTGGAACAAATCGCATGAATATCTACACCGTAGGTGCTGCGACTCAGGGCTTGTCCAATTATCTGCTTCAGGAATTCAGCGATCTGCCGCAGATCAAAGTTTGTATCGGCCACGACTGTCGTAACAACAGCCGCAAATTTTCTGAAATTTCTGCCGAAATCTTCTCTGCAAACGGCATCAAAGCATATTTGTTTGAAGACCTTCGTCCGACTCCCGAAATGTCATTTGCAATCCGTCACCTGGGTTGCCAGAGCGGTATCATCCTGACTGCATCTCACAATCCGAAAGAGTATAACGGCTACAAAGCTTACTGGAATGACGGTGCTCAAATGATTCCTCCTCACGATAAGAATACAATCGTTGAAGTAAATAAAATCCGTACTGCAAAAGATATCAAGTTCAAAGGTAATCCTAAACTTGTTGAAATTCTTGGAGAAGAAATCGATAATATCTATGTTGAAAAACTGAAAACGATTTCTCTTTCTCCTGAAGCAATCGAGCGTAACAAAGACATGAAGATTGTTTACACCCCGATTCATGGAACCGGTGTGAAACTTGTACCTCAGGCTTTGGCTGCATTCGGTTTCACCAATATCATTCACGTACCTGAGCAGGATGTAGTGAGCGGAGATTTCCCAACCGTATATTCTCCAAACCCTGAAGAGCCTGCTGCATTGGATATGGCTATCAAAAAAGCAATCGAAACCGATGCCGAACTGGTGTTGGCTTCTGATCCTGATGCTGACCGCCTGGGTGTTGCAGCTAAAAACGATAAAGGCGAGTTTATCCTGATCAACGGTAACCAGATTGCTTTGATCTTCCTGAACTACCTGATTCAGCGTTATAAAGAGAGTGGCAAAATGACCGGCAAAGAGTACATCGTGAAAACGATTGTAACGACTGAGTTGATTGCAAAAATTGCTGAGAAAAATAAGATCGAAATGTTTGACTGCTATACCGGTTTCAAATGGATTGCAGCAATCATCGGCGAGCTCGAAGGCAAAAAACAATACATCGGTGGTGGTGAGGAAAGCTATGGCTTCCTTCCTGAAGATTTCGTTCGTGACAAAGATGCCGTTTCATCTTGTGCATTGATGGCTGAGGTGGCTGCATGGGCAAAAGACAACGGTAAATCACTGTACGAATTGTTGCTGGATATTTACGTTGAGTACGGTTTCCGCATGGAAAAAGGTATCTCGGTAACCAAAAAAGGTAAATCAGGTGCTGAGGAAATCGAACAGATGATGAAAGACTTCCGTCAGAATCCGATGGCTGAAATCGCAGGTTCGAAAGTAACCCTTGTCAAGGATTATGCTAACCTGACCGGCTACGACAAAATCGAAAACGAGAAGATGATCCTCGATATGCCGACTACTTCAAATGTTCTTCAGTATTTCACCGAAGACGGAACAAAAGTATCAGTTCGTCCTTCGGGAACTGAGCCGAAAATCAAGTTCTACGTTGAGGTGGCAGGTGTGATGAAATCACGCGAAGATTACGCCAATGCTTGTGCAACTGCAGAAGCTAAAGTAAATGCAGTAAAAGCATCTCTAGGAATTTAATTTGAGATAATAAAATTCATAATACAGGAGCCGACTGATTCACAATAGATCAATCGGCTCTGTTTTTTGATTAAATTCGTTGCAAAAGCAGACTTTTGACTTTGTTTCCTGAAAATAAATTCCTAAATTTGCGGCCTGATTCCGGGGTAGGCAGTCAAGAGGAGTGCAGGGATGCAAACCCGCCTTACGGAGGTAACCTGTAATTTATAAATAACAGATGTACGTTATTGTAGAAATTCAAGGACAACAATTCAAAGCTGAAGCTGGCAGAAGATTGTTTGTTCACCGTGTTGAAGCTGAAAGAGGAGCTTCTGTAGAGTTCGACAAAGTTTTGTTGGTTGACAACGAAGGTAAACTGACTATTGGTGCTCCGGTAGTGGAAGGCGCTAAAGTAGTTGCTGAAGTTTTGTCACACGTGAAAGGCGAAAAAGTAATCGTTTTCAAAAAGAAAAGAAGAAAAGGTTACAAAAAACGCAACGGTCACCGTCAAAGCTTTACTGAGATTTTAATTAAAGAAGTTGTTGCTTAATCCTTTAAATTGAAAGAAAAATGGCACATAAGAAAGGTGTAGGTAGTTCGAAGAACGGTCGCGAATCAGAAAGCAAACGATTAGGCGTAAAAATATTCGGTGGACAATTTGCAAAAGCAGGTAACATCATTGTACGTCAAAGAGGAACAGTTCACCACGCTGGTGAAAACGTAGGTATGGGTAAAGACCACACTTTGTTCGCTTTGGTTGATGGTACTGTAACTTTCCGCAAAAAAGGAGAAAACAAATCATTTATTTCAGTTGAGCCACTTAGCTAAGAAATAATTGATCAAAGCATTTTAAACTCCCGATTTTACTTCGTGTAAAGTCGGGAGTTTTTGTTTATAAGCATTATCTTTGCAATCCTGTTTTATACTCATATAATATCAGGGGATACTGAAACATTTAGTTTCGTTGTAAAGCGCTATAAATTAATTTAATCACATATTGGGTCCGGGGTTTCAAGGGCCTTTATAGAACAAAATAACATGCTTACACTTCAGGTAATCAAAGAAAATACGGATGAGGTAATCAGCCGGTTAGCTAAAAAGCATTTCGACGCAAAAGAGGTAATTGCTCAGGTATTGGAGGCAGATAAAAACAGAAGAGCAACACAGTCAGAACTGGATGCTACATTGGCTGAACTGAACGGTTTGTCGAAAACCATCGGTCAGATGATGAAAGAGGGCCGGAAAGAAGAGGCAGAAACTGCCCGTGCCCGTGTTGCCGAAATGAAAGAGGGCGTTAAATATCTGGAAGCCCAGATGAAAGCTTTCGATGAAGAACTTCAATCACTTTTGGTAACTATTCCTAACCTGCCAAGTGAGCAGGTGCCTGAAGGTCGTGTGGCTGAAGATAACGTTGTTGAGCGTACCGGTGGTGTGGTTCCGGAATTATATGACGGCGCTGTTCCACACTGGGATTTGGCTAAAAAATATGACCTGATTGATTTTGAATTGGGTGTGAAAATCACCGGAGCGGGTTTCCCTGTTTACAAAGGCAAAGGCGCCCGTTTGCAGCGTGCGTTGATTAACTTCTTCCTGGACAATGCGCGTGATGCCGGTTATCTGGAAGTGCAACCTCCTTACGTAGTAAACGAAGCTTCGGGCTACGGAACCGGTCAGTTGCCGGATAAAGAAGGACAGATGTACCTGGCTCAATTGGATAACCTTTATCTGATTCCTACCGCTGAGGTACCTGTAACCAACATCTATCGTGATGTAATCCTGAGCGAAAACGATTTGCCAATCAAAAATACAGCATATTCGGCTTGTTTCCGTCGTGAAGCAGGTTCTTACGGTAAAGATGTTCGCGGTTTGAATCGTCTGCACCAGTTCGATAAAGTGGAGATTGTACAAATCCAGCATCCGGATAAATCGTACGAATCATTGCAGGAGATGGTGAATTATGTACAGACTTTGGTTGATAAGCTGGAGTTGCCATGGCGTATTCTTCGCCTGTGTGGTGGTGATATGAGCTTTACCTCTGCATTGACATTCGACTTTGAAGTGTATTCAGCAGCTCAGGAGCGTTGGTTGGAGGTTAGCTCTGTTTCGAACTTTGAGAGCTACCAGGCAAACCGTCTGAAATGCCGTTTCAAGAGCGAAGACAAGAAACCTCAGCTTTGCCATACCTTGAACGGTAGCGCCCTTGCATTGCCTCGCATTGTTGCTGCGTTGCTTGAAAACAATCAGACTCCAAACGGTATCCGTGTGCCAAAGGCGTTGGTTCCATATGCCGGATTTGAAATGATTGATTAATCGAAATTTCAACTTCAAAATAAGAAAGCCCTGTCGAAAAATAAATTCGGCAGGGCTTTCCATTTTAAGAATATTGTCTGTTGTTTATTTGACGATAATCATCAGCGGTTCGCGCAGTTTTGCAGCATAATCCTGTACATATTTTACCCAGGCTTTGCGGGTAGGGAAGCCCCATTTGCTCCAGCCTGCACCTGAATAGTAAACCAGCTTTTTATTTGGAATATAATCTGTTTCTGCCAGGATGTGACCTTTCTCCGCTTTTACTGATTTCCAGGCACGGGGCAAGACTAGAGCCAGATAAGTGGTTCCGTCTTTGGTGTTTGGTTCGCAGTATGCAGCATAGCCTTTTTGTGCATTGAATGCTATAGAGTCGGCGCCGTCACGTTTTACAATACCGGCAACAACAGGCATCGGCCCTTTGGTTTTCCAATAGATCTCAGATATTTTGTTGAGTTGTGAACCTGCATCCAGTGAAATGATTCTGGTTTCTGTGATGGTGTCTCCATTTACAATAAATTTACCGTAATCCAGACGGACAGAGGTGCGGATAGGACCATTGTCCATATTTTCCTGTCTTACAAAGTTGTTTGCCAGCCACATTGTATTGTTGGAGTAAGGAGCCATAGCGCCGGCGCCCAGTGTACGTCCTACTTTGTAGAAGTCAAGACCGTTACCGTGGTCTTCGTGGTAATATCCGGGTTTAGCTGTTTCTCCTGCATATCTTTCATTGATTACCAGTTCCTCGGTGCGTTTACTCCAAACGTCAATTCCGTTGCTGGGTCCGTCGATAGGTTGCAGGGCGGGGCCATAAACACGATAAGCAGAACGGTCATTTTCCCATGCGTAGTCATCTTTGCGTTCAGGAACGAAGCGACCGTAAGCTTTAGCTGTATATTTCTGCGGAGTGCCTATCTGAAGTTTAAAGCTGGCAGATTTTTTAGGTGCCAGAGTTACCTGAAAAATCAGTTTCTGAGGCGTTTTTTTACCTTCAAACACAACCTGGCTAGGGATTTCTTTACCTGCAGCATCCAGCACGACAACTTGCTGTCCGGCTTTAAGCTTGGTTTGAGAAACTACGTCAGACCATTTAATTTCCACGGTTTCATTGGTACGTTGCAGGCCGGATGGATTGCTGATAACAATTTCAGCTTTCAAAACGCCCAGCATTCCCAGCAGAGCAACGGCAAGAAATGATAGTTTTTTCATTATTCAGAGATTAAGAAGTTAATTAATTTCGAAGAAAGATTCTTCGCTATGCAAATTTACATTTTCTCTAAAACGAGACAAGCTACGAACATCGGAATAATCGTCATTCGTAGCCTGTCGTCTATTTATTTGGTAAATTATTTCGGCTGTTTACCGATGTATGCCAGGATACCACCGTCAACGTAAAGAACGTGTCCGTTTACGAAGTCAGAAGCGCTTGATGCAAGGAATACCGCAGGACCAACCAAGTCTGCTGGATTTCCCCAACGAGCAGCAGGGGTTTTAGCAATGATGAACTGGTCGAATGGGTGACGTGAACCATCAGCCTGAAGCTCGCGCAATGGAGCGGTCTGAGGAGTTGCGATGTAGCCCGGGCCAATACCGTTACACTGGATGTTGTATTCACCGTACTCAGAAGCGATGTTTTTAGTCAACATTTTCAGACCACCTTTAGCAGCTGCATAAGCAGATACAGTTTCGCGGCCAAGTTCACTCATCATAGAGCAGATGTTGATGATTTTACCTGATTTTTTCTTCATCATAGCTGGCAATACCGCTTTTGAGCAGATGAACGGACCATTCAGGTCGATATCAATTACCTGACGGAATTCGGCAGCTGACATTTCGTGCATTGGCATACGTTTGATGATACCCGCATTGTTTACCAAAATGTCGATAGTGCCAACTTCTTTCTCGATTTGAGCAACCATTGCCTGAATTTGCTCTTCGTTGGTTACGTCAGCAACATAACCTTTAGCTTTGATACCGTCAGCCTCGTATGCGGCCAGACCTTTGTTTACAGCATCCTGATTGATATCGTTAAATACGATAGTAGCGCCTGCTTTTGCCAGACCAGAGGCAATTGCGTAACCGATTCCGTAAGATGCTCCGGTTACCAGAGCAATTTTTCCTTCTAATGAAAAGTTTACCATTGATGATTTTTTTATGTGATGAGTAGAAATATCGAATACATGAATCAAAATAATTCCGGACCTACCCTGATGAAAGTATTTGCAGTCCGGAATATATGATTCAGACGTATTTATCTCAATTCAGTATGTTTGTAGAAATCCTGGTCTCCGTAGTCGAGGTTTTCGCCACCCATACCCCAGATGAAGGTGTAGTTGTAGGTAGCAGCAGCAGAGTGGATAGACCATTCAGGAGACAATACAGCCTGGTCGCCGGTCATCCAGATGTGACGGGTTTCAGTAGGTTCGCCCATGAAGTGGCAAACTGCCTGTCCTTCCGGTACTTCGAAATAGAAGTAAGCCTCCATACGACGGCTGTGAGTGTGTGCCGGCATGGTGTTCCAGATGCTGCCCGGTTTCAGTTCGGTCATACCCATTTGAAGCTGGCATGTCTCGACTACTTCCCGAACCAACATTTTGTTGATGTTACGGTGGTTAGCAGTTTCCAAAGAACCCAGTTCCATTACCAACGCATCAGCTTTAGTCACTTTTTTATCAGGACAAGTTTTGTGAGCAGGGCAGGAGTTAAAGTAAAGTTTGGCAGGGTTTGAAGCATCAGCACTTGCAAAAGTAACTTCTCTGTCGCCAGCACCCAGGTAAAGCGCTTCTTTATAGTTGAGTTCGTATGTTACATCACCCACTTTTACGATACCTTTACCGCCACCAACGTTGAAGATACCCAATTCACGACGGTGTAGGAAGTGAGGAGCTTTCAACGGGTCGATTGCTTCGATAGGCAATACTTCGCCGGCAGGAAGAGCGCCACCTACCACCATACGGTCGTAAAGGCTGTAAACCATGTTTACTTCATTTGCCGTAAAAAGATTTTCAATCAAATGCTCTTTACGAAGACGGGCAGTGTCGTAATTTTTAGCATCTTGCGGGTGAGATGCATAGCGAATTTCATAGTTTGTTTTCATAAAAACTTTATTTTGTATTTGTATGTAGGAATAGGAAAAATGGCTCGGTTTTGGAATTTGCGCAACCGATTGCGCAAAAGTAGTAATTTTTTAGATAGCAGGAAAAATCAGACAGGGAAAATGTGTGTATTTTAATATTTTACACAGGATTTTGATGGGGAAGAGGCTTTCATGGCTTTCAGGAAATAAAAAAGGACATTCGAAAACGAATGCCCTTAAATATTTAACGGTTAGTGTTTTATGCAAATAGAAGCAGATACGCCGCCGCAGCAGGAATTGCCAATAGCGGTGCGTCGAAGCGGTCGAGGATGCCCCCGTGCCCCGGCAGGATATTTCCTGAATCCTTGATGTTGAGCGATCGTTTCAGCATGGACTCAAACAAGTCTCCGTAAGTGGCGCTGATTGATACGGTAAAGGCAAAACCGAGCCATTGCCATACATTCAGGACATCGCTGAAGTGAGCAAATACCAATGAACCCATCAGGGCGAAGAAGAGTCCGCCGGCAAATCCTTCCCATGATTTTTTCGGGGAAATGCGTTCAAACAGACGGTGTTTCCCGAATTTAACTCCAACCAGATAGGCGCCTGAATCATTTATCCAGATAGACGCAAACAGGGCTAAAGGTAAGATTGGATTATAT